>NZ_JBBCPK010000009.1:0-79434 GCF_037150775.1 Leclercia sp. M50 | reverse complement strand
GGGCCGCTGTGGAGCAAAGTCTCCATTCTGCGCTATCACATTACCGGCCCGGTGGATAAACCGCAGATTAATGAAGTGCTGCGTCAGCCTCGCAAAGATGCACAGCAATGATTTGACGCGGGCAATTAATTGCCTCACTCTCAATAGATAAGATCTTAGATACGTCCTGTGGACGGCAACGAACGAGTAGCAAAACGATGAGTCTGAACCTGGTAAGTGAACATCTGCTGGCAGCGAACGGCCTGAGCCATCAGGACCTCTTTTCCATTCTTGGTCAACTGACCGAACGCCGTCTCGACTACGGCGATCTCTACTTTCAGTCGAGCTATCACGAATCCTGGGTTTTAGAAGACAGCATCATCAAAGATGGCTCGTATAACATCGACCAGGGCGTCGGCGTACGTGCCGTTAGCGGTGAGAGAACCGGTTTTGCCTATGCGGACCAGGTTAGCCTGACCGCGCTGGAACAGAGCGCGCAGGCGGCCCGCACCATCGTGCGCGAAAGCGGCGATGGCCGGGTGAAAACCCTGGGTGAAGTGCAGCACTCTGCGCTCTATACCAGCGTCGATCCGCTGCAAAGCATGAGTCGTGAAGAGAAGCTGGATATCCTGCGCCGGGTGGACAAAGTCGCCCGCGCGGAAGACAAGCGCGTACAGGAAGTCTCGGCCAGCCTGAGCGGCGTATATGAGCTGATTCTGGTGGCGGCAACCGACGGCACCCTGGCCGCCGACGTGCGTCCGCTGGTGCGTCTCTCCGTCAGCGTGCTGGTGGAAGAGGATGGCAAACGCGAGCGCGGCTCCAGCGGCGGCGGCGGTCGTTTCGGTTATGAATGGTTCCTCAATCCGGTGGATGGCGAAGTGCGGGCCGACGCCTGGGCGAAAGAGGCGGTGCGCATGGCGCTGGTTAACCTCTCTGCCGTGGCGGCGCCTGCGGGTACGCTGCCGGTAGTGCTGGGTGCAGGCTGGCCTGGGGTGCTGCTGCACGAAGCGGTAGGCCACGGTCTGGAAGGCGACTTCAACCGCCGCGGCACCTCTGTGTTCAGCGGTCAGGTAGGGGAGCTGGTAGCCTCTGAACTCTGTACCGTAGTGGATGATGGCACCATGACCGATCGTCGTGGCTCGATCTCCATCGACGATGAAGGCACGCCGGGCCAGTACAACGTGCTGATCGAAAACGGCATCCTGAAAGGCTATATGCAGGACAAGCTGAATGCGCGCCTGATGGGCGTTGCGCCAACCGGCAATGGCCGTCGCGAATCCTACGCGCACCTGCCGATGCCGCGTATGACCAACACCTATATGCTGGCGGGTAAATCCACGCCGCAGGAAATTATCGAATCCGTTGATTACGGGATCTACGCCCCGAACTTCGGCGGTGGCCAGGTGGATATCACCTCCGGTAAATTTGTCTTCTCAACCTCAGAGGCCTATCTGATTGAGAAGGGCAAAGTGACCAAAGCGGTGAAAGGCGCCACCCTGATTGGCTCCGGCATCGAAGCGATGCAGCAGATCTCAATGGTGGGTAACGATCTGAAGCTGGATAACGGCGTCGGTGTCTGCGGTAAAGAGGGGCAGAGCCTGCCGGTAGGCGTCGGCCAGCCAACCCTGAAAGTGGATAACCTGACCGTCGGCGGTACTGCGTAATCTTTTCATCCTGACCCTCTCCCGCGGGAGAGGGTTACTCCTTCCTTCCCCGCATCTCCTGAAACAGCGTCGCCACCTGCACAAAATAGTCCGTCAGATAGTTAATGCACACCTGCACCTTCAGCGGCAACTTGTCCTTTTCGGTATAGACCGCGTAAACCGGGCGTGGATCCGACTGATAGCGCGGGAAGAGGATCTCCAGTTCCCCGCTGTTGATCTCGTTGATCACCCACATCAGCGGCACATAGGCGATCCCGGCTCCAGCCACCAGCCAGCGGGAGATGGTCATCGGATCGTTAGTGACAAAACGCCCCTGCGGCAGCAGCTTTGTTGACAGACCCTCTGGCGCAGTCAGCTCAAATTCATTATCCGGGCGCACGCTGTACTCCAGCCAGGCGTGATTGCTGAGGTCCGCCGGTTTTTCCGGGATACCCGCTCTGGCGAGGTATTTTTTCGCCGCGCACACCACCATCGGCATGCTCCCCAGACGACGCGAAAAGAGGCTCGAATCCTGCAAGGCCCCGACGCGGATCACCACATCCAGTCCATCGGCGATCAGATCCGGAGCGGGAATACCGGTGACCAGATTAACCGTCAGCCCCGGATACTCCTGCAACATCTCAGCGGTCATTTCAGCCAGGACATTTTGTGCCATAGTTGAAGAGCAGCCGATGCGCAGCGTGCCGATGGGGGTGTTATTGAAGGCGTAGAGTTGCTCATGTACCGACTGGGCTTCATACAACATTCGCCGGCAGCCCTGATAATAGATTTTCCCGGCCTCCGTCAGGCCGAGGCTGCGCGTGCTGCGGTTGAGAAGCTTCACCTGGAGGTCATCTTCCAGTTTGGCAACGGTCTGGCTGATAGAAGAGACGCTCATCTGTAGTTGCCTGGCCGCGGCGGTAAAGGAGCCCAGCTCAACGACTTTGGCAAAAACTGACATCCGTTTTAGACGTTCCATTATTCACTCTGGCTTAAAAGTGATTTAGATCACATACGATAGATAACAGCATAACAGTTACGCTAATATATTATTAATACATTATAGCTACGCCACTCTCGCCCGGCTTTTCTTGCCACTTCTGCGGTGGTGTACGCTGACTAATTCTTTCGCCTGCTCGCTCTAATCAAGGTCAACATGAGTCTGTTTCCCGTTGTCGTGGTGTTCGGTTTGTCGTTCCCACCGATATTCTTCGAACTGCTTTTATCACTGGCGATTTTTTGGCTGGTGCGAAAGGTGCTGGCTCCAACCGGGATCTATGATTTCGTCTGGCACCCTGCATTGTTTAATTCCGCGCTCTATTGCTGCCTGTTCTATCTGGTATCGCGCCTGTTTGTTTGAGGTTGATGTGAAAACACTAACAAGAAAAATCTCCCGTACCGCCATTACCGTGGCACTGGTCATCCTCGCGTTCATCGCTATTTTTCGCGCGTGGGTCTATTACACTGAGTCACCGTGGACGCGTGATGCGCGTTTTAGCGCTGACATCGTCGCCATCGCCCCCGATGTGGCGGGGCTGATCACCGCCGTCAATGTGCATGACAACCAGCTGGTCAAAAAGGATCAGGTGCTGTTTACCATCGACCAGCCTCGTTACCGGAAAGCGCTGGAACAAGCCGAAGCGGATGTCTCTTACTACGAGGCGTTGGCGGCGGAAAAACGTCGTGAGGCTGGGCGCCGTAATAAGCTGGGGGTGCAGGCGATGTCCCGCGAGGAGATTGACCAGTCCAACAACGTGCTGCAAACCGTACTGCATCAGCTGGCGAAGTCCGAGGCCACACGCGATCTGGCGAAGCTCGATCTCGAGCGCACCGTCATCCGCGCCCCGTCCGATGGCTGGGTGACCAACCTCAACGTCTATACCGGTGAATTTATTACCCGCGGCTCCACCGCCGTGGCACTGGTGAAACAGCACTCCTTCTATGTACTCGCCTATATGGAAGAGACCAAACTGGAAAATGTCCGTCCGGGTTACCGGGCGGAGATCACTCCCCTTGGCAGCAACCAGGTGCTGAAAGGTACTGTCGACAGCATAGCGGCAGGGGTGACTAATGCCAGCGCCACCCGCGACGGCAAAGGGATGGCGACGGTAGATTCCAATCTGGAGTGGGTGCGTCTGGCGCAGCGCGTGCCGGTGCGTATTCGTCTGGATGCACAGCAGGGCGACCTGTGGCCAGCGGGAACGACGGCGACGGTGGTGATCACCGGTGAGAAAGATCGGGATGCACGCCACGACTCGCTGTTCCGCAAAATTGCCCACCGTCTGCGCGAGTTTGGTTAATCGCCATGGGTATCTTTTCCATCGCCAACCAGCACCTGCGCTTCGCGATTAAGCTGGCTTTCGCCATCGTGCTGGCGCTGTTTGTCGGGTTTCATTTTCAGCTGGAAACGCCCCGCTGGGCGGTGCTGACGGCCGCGATTGTCGCCGCCGGCCCGGCGTTTGCCGCAGGCGGTGAGCCTTACTCCGGCGCCATCCGCTATCGCGGGATGCTGCGTATCGTCGGCACCTTTATCGGCTGTATCGCGGCGCTCACCATCGTGATCCTGATGATCCGCACCCCGCTATTGATGCTGATGGTGTGCTGTATCTGGGCCGGTTTTTGTACCTGGGTCTCCTCCCTGGTGCGGGTGGAGAACTCCTACGCCTGGGGCCTTTCCGGCTATACGGCGCTGATTATTATCATCACCATTCAGGCCAACCCCCTGCTGGCCCCACAGTTTGCCGTGGAGCGCTGCAGTGAGATCGTGATGGGGATCGTCTGCGCGATCGTGGCGGATCTGCTCTTCTCTCCCCGCTCGATCAAACAGGAGGTGGATCGCGAGCTGGATGCGCTGATCGTTGCCCAGTATCAACTCATGCAGCTGTGCATCGAGCACGGCGACAGTGAAGAGGTCGATAACGCCTGGAGCGCGCTGGTGCGTCGTACCACCGCGCTGGAGGGGATGCGCAGCAACCTCAATATGGAGTCGTCGCGCTGGTCGCGGGCAAACCGCCGCCTGAAGGCACTTAATACCATCTCCTTAACCCTCATTACCCAGGCCTGTGAAACCTATCTGATCCAGAACACGCGCCCCGAGGCGATCACCGGGACCTTCCGCGAGCTGTTTGCCACCCCCGTTGCCACCGCTCAGGACGTGCATAAGCAGCTCAAACGCATGCGCCGGGTCATCGCCTGGACCGGCGAACGCGATACCCCGGTCACCATCTACACCTGGGTTGGCGCGGCGACACGCTACCTGCTGCTCAAACGCGGCGTGATCGGCAACACTAAAATCAGCGCCACCGAAGAGGAGGTACTGCAGGGGGAAGTGGTGGTAAAAGCCGAGTCGGCGGAACGTCACCATGCGATGGTGAACTTCTGGCGCACCACGCTGGCCTGTATGCTGGGAACGCTTTTCTGGCTCTGGACCGGCTGGACCTCCGGCAGCGGCGCGATGGTGATGATCGCGGTGGTCACCTCGCTGGCGATGCGTCTGCCGAATCCCCGGATGGTGGCGCTCGATTTTCTGTACGGCACCCTGGCGGCGTTGCCGATTGGCGCTTTCTATTTCCTGGTGGTCCTCCCGTCAACCCAGCAAAGCATGCTGTTGCTCTGTCTGAGTCTCGCGGTTATGGCCTTCTTTATTGGTATCGAGGTACAGAAGCGACGCCTGGGATCGCTGGGGGCCCTGGCCAGTACCATTAATATTCTGGTCCTGGATAACCCGATGACGTTCCACTTCAGCCAGTTTCTCGACAGCGCGCTGGGGCAGATTGTCGGCTGCTTCCTGGCGATGATGGTGATCCTGCTGGTGCGCGATAACTCTCAGGCCCGAACCGGACGCGTGCTACTGAACCAGTTCGTTTCTGCCGCTGTCTCGGCGATGACCACCAATACCGCCCGACGTAAAGAGAACCATCTGCCTGCGCTCTATCAGCAGCTCTTTTTGCTGCTGAACAAGTTCCCGGGCGATCTGGCGAAATTCCGCCTGGCCCTGACGCTGATCATCGCCCATCAGCGTCTGCGCAACGCGCCGATTCCGGTGAATGACGATCTCTCTGCGTTCCACCGCCAGCTGCGCCGTACTGCCGATCATGTGATTTCAGCCTCCAGCGACGATAAGCGCCGACGCTATTTCACGCAGCTGCTGGCGGAGCTGGAAATCTATCAGGAAAAACTGCGTATCTGGGAGGCGCCGCGACAGGTGACCGAACCGGTGCAGCGGCTGGTGGGCATGCTGCATCGATACCAGAATGCCCTGACCGACAGCTAATCCTTCCGAAAACCGACGCCATAAGCGTCGGTTTTTTTGTGACTATACTTATCCTGGCGAGGACATAAACTCAAAATGGGAGGATACATGACTACCCAGTCTCTTCAGGATAGTGCGCTATTTCAGACCGGATATTTAGTCGATGGCGTATGGAAAACGCTCGATACCACATTCGATGTACTTAACCCGTCGACCGGGGCTGTGGTAGCCCAGGTGGCAAAAGCAGGCAAGAAAGAGACCGAAGAGGCCATCGCCGCCGCGAGCCGGGCTTTCCCGGCATGGCGTGCAAAAACCGCTAAAGAGCGTTCGGCCATCCTCTATCGCTGGTATGAATTAATCATTGAAAACAAGCAGTGGCTTGGCCAGCTGATGACCACCGAGCAGGGCAAACCGCTGAAAGAGGCGGAAGGGGAAGTGGAGTACGCGGCCAGTTTCATCCAGTGGTTTGCCGAGCAGGCCAAACGCGCCAACGGCGAAATCATCCCTCCTGTTAAACCCGGCTCCCGCATTCTTGCCACCCGCGAACCCATTGGCGTGGTGGCGGCTATCACGCCGTGGAACTTCCCGATGGCGATGCTGACCCGCAAGCTGGGCCCGGCGCTGGCGGCAGGCTGTACCGGCGTGATTAAACCGGCTAATAACACGCCGCTGAGCGCCTTTGCGCTGCTCACTCTGGCTAAAAAAGCGGGGGTCCCGGATGGCGTACTCAACGCGGTGGCGGGAAATACCGCTGAGATAAGCGACGCGATCATGTATAGCCCTGAGGTGCGCAAAATCTCCTTTACCGGCTCGACGGCGGTGGGCAAAACCCTGATGCGCAATGCCGCCGAGACCATGAAAAAAGTGTCGATGGAGCTGGGCGGGAATGCGCCTTATATCGTCTTTGACGATGCCGATATCGATGCGGCGGTGAAAGGGGCAATAGCCAATAAATTCCGTAACGCGGGGCAGGTCTGCGTCAGCGTTAACCGCTTCTATATTCAGGAGTCGGTGTATGAGGCGTTTGTCAGCAAACTCGTCGCTGCCGTAAACGACTTAAAAGTGGGTGACGGTCTGGAAGAGGGGACCGTCGTCGGGCCGTTGATTGAACCTGCCGCAGTGAAAAAAGTGCGTGAGCATGTGGAGGATGCCGTCGCCAAAGGGGCGACGGTGCTGGCGGGCGGCAAAGCCCATGCTCTCGGCGGCAACTTCTGGCAACCGACGGTGCTGGCAGACTGCCATGAAGGGATGGCGCTTGCCAGCGAAGAGACCTTCGGACCCGTGGCGGCCTGCTTCCGTTTCACCTCTGAAGAGGAGGTGATCCAGCGCGCCAACAATACACCGTTTGGCCTGGCTGCCTATTTCTATACTCAGAATTTGCAGCGGGTGTTCCGCGTTTCACAGGCTCTTGAGAGCGGGATGATCGGCATAAACGAGTGCGCGGTATCCACGGAGCTTGGGCCTTTTGGCGGGGTGAAAGAGTCGGGGCTGGGCCGCGAAGGGTCAGTGCTGGGGCTGGAGGAGTTCCTGGAAGTCAAAACCCTGCATATCGGGGGATTATAATCGGCAGAGCGGCAGAAGCCGCTCACCTGGACGGGGTGGCTGGCATGAATATCTATACGTTTGATTTTGATGAAATTGACAGTCAGGAGGCGTTCTACCGTGAGTTTTCACGGACCTTCGGTATAGGGCAGGAGAGGGTGACGGATCTGGACTCCCTGTGGGAAATAGTGACCAGCAGCCAGTTGCCGCTACCGCTTGAAATCGAATTCATCCATTTACCGGAAAAGCTGCGCAGACGCTTTGGGGCGCTGATCCTGTTGTTTGATGAGGCGGAAGAGGAGCTGGAGGGGCAGATTCGCTTTAACGTACATTAGTGCAGGATATAAAAAAGCCCCTGCGAAGCAGGGGCAAGTCGTATATCAATACGACGAGGGTTTATTTGTACAACTCAGCGGTCGCGTGCCAGTGGTCACCGGTGTTGAGCTCAGTAACGCGATAGCTGCTGGCGCCCGCTTTTTCAGCTTTTGCGGCCAGAGCCTGACGGACATCCATCGGCGAGCCGGCCACTTCACTTACGGAGATGCTCCCCATAGATTGCAGGCCTTGCGCCTGGTCGGCGTTTACCTGATGTACAGCAGCGCTGGCACCAAATGAGAGAACGGAAGCGAAACCAGCGGCGATAATTAATTTAGTGTTCATAGTCTTTACTCCTGGAGTGCAGGCTCAACGGCAAGAAGGGTTGTGCTGCTATTTTTATGCCTGGTGCCGTTGAACAGAGATATCGGGTAGTACGGGTAATACTCGGTACGACTTATTTGTACAGCTCAGCAGTTGCATGCCAGTGGTCACCTGTACGCGCTTCGATAACGCGATAGGAAGAGGCACCCTGTTCCTGCGCTTTTTTGTTCAGCATCTGATTCATGTCCATCGGAGAGGTTCCGATCGCACCGATAGAAACGGTACCGATAGATTCACGAGACTGAGCCTGCTCGGCGTTGATCGCATCAGCAGCAAAGGCACCGAAAGACAGGACAGAGAGAATGCTTAGTGTGGCTACGGTAGTTTTGATTTTCATGATTCTTTTCCTCGTCATATTCTTTTACTGGGGTCGTCGTTTCGTGACCCTCATCACAAAATCAAGTATACACTAATAACGGCATAAATTAATACCATGCTAATTGTTTCTTGGGTGATCAAGAATTAAACAAGGGATTTTATATAACTAAGAGAAATAAAAAGCAGGGAGATAAGCGGGGCTTGAGCAGTTATCTTTATTAAAATTAATAAGATACGTAACTTTGATTATTTGTGCGATCTTGTGGTTTATCATTCGCTGTGTAAAAGCAATGAGGCAGAAAAACGCACTATTTGTTAAATTACAGATAACAGATTGTAAGGTAAAACGAGGCGGGAGTAGAAGGTTCCCCGCCGCGAGCGGCGGCAGGGAAGGGGATCAGAGTTCCTGTTCGAACAGTACCAGAATGGCTTCGTAGAGATCTTTCACGGAGAAACCATTGGCCGGGGTCGTGAAGATGGTGTCGTCACCGGCAATAGTGCCGAGGATACCTTCCGCTTTACCCAGCGAGTCGAGCAGGCGCGCAATCAGTTGTGCCGCACCCGGGCTGGTGTGGATCACCACCACAGCTTCGTTATAGTCGATATCCAGTACCAGATTCTTCAGCGGGCTCGAGGTGGTCGGGACGCCCAGTTCGGCTGGCAGACAGTAGACCATCTCCATTTTAGCGTTGCGGGTACGCACCGCGCCGAACTTGGTTAACATGCGGGAGACTTTCGACTGGTTGATGTTTTCAAAACCCTCATCCTGTAGAGCCTGGACAATCTCCCCCTGGGAACTAAATTTTTCTTCTTTAAGCAGCGCTTTAAACGCTTTAACCAATTCTTCTTGTTTAGAAGAGATTCGCATAAATCACCCGAAATATAGCGGTAGAAACAACATTATTATGCACATGGATGAATTTTTATGCAAACTATCTGCCCAATGTTAGGCTGAAATAATGTTATGAAAGGGAGTGATTTTATCAAAATTCGTTATCAAGGAACATGCCTGCGTCACGCCTCGCAAATAAGCTTAAAAGTAAATTAAATGTTATCAAATTGATGTTGTTTTGGTGGCTGGCGAGGGTGTATTGTAACCACCTCTTGATTCGTTGCTTAGTTATCGCATAACGCCCGATAGCTTTCCGGCAGAAGCGAAAAGCGCGTGACCGCTAATTCCTGATACATCACGATTGTATTTATTGATCTGCTGAATTAAGGTCGCCGCGACGGAGTAACAGAAAGTTAGCTCACCATAATAAGGAGTTTAGGATGAAAGTCGCAGTCCTCGGCGCTGCTGGCGGTATCGGCCAGGCGCTTGCCCTACTACTGAAAACTCAGCTGCCTGCAGGCTCAGAACTCTCTCTCTATGATATCGCCCCGGTAACACCTGGTGTGGCGGTAGACCTCAGCCACATCCCGACGGCTGTTAAAATCAAAGGCTTCTCCGGTGAAGATGCTCGCCCGGCGCTCGAAGGCGCAGACGTGGTGCTGATCTCCGCAGGCGTGGCGCGTAAGCCAGGTATGGATCGTTCCGACCTGTTCAACGTGAACGCGGGTATCGTTAAGAACCTGATTCAGCAGGTTGCTACTACCTGCCCGAAAGCCTGCATCGGTATCATCACTAACCCGGTTAACACCACTGTGGCTATCGCGGCAGAAGTGCTGAAAAAAGCGGGCGTGTATGACAAGAACAAACTGTTCGGCGTGACCACGCTGGACATCATCCGCTCCAACACCTTTGTTGCGGAACTGAAAGGCAAACAGCCAACCGAGCTCGAAGTCCCGGTTATCGGCGGCCACTCTGGCGTGACCATTCTGCCATTGCTGTCCCAGATCCCAGGCGTAAGCTTCACCGAGCAGGAAGTGGCTGACCTGACCAAACGTATCCAGAACGCCGGCACCGAAGTGGTGGAAGCGAAGGCGGGTGGCGGTTCAGCAACCCTCTCTATGGGCCAGGCTGCGGCACGTTTCGGCCTCTCTCTGGTTCGCGCCCTGCAGGGTGAGCAAGGCGTGGTGGAATGCGCTTACGTTGAAGGTGACGGCGAGCACGCACGCTTCTTCTCTCAGCCGCTGCTGCTGGGTAAAAACGGTATCGAAGAGCGTAAGTCTATCGGCACCCTGAGCGCGTTTGAACAGCAGGCGATGGCTGGCATGCTGGAAACCCTGAAGAACGATATCGTTCTGGGCGAAGAGTTCGTTAATAAATAAGCGACGCGCTTCCCGTCAGGGCAATAAAAAACCGGAGCATGAACTCCGGTTTTTTTATGCCTGCCAACTCAGTTGGTGGCCGGGTATTCCTGAATGGTCACCTGCAGGGTCAGTTTCTTATCATCACGCATCACTTCCACCGGGATGATAGAGCCTGGCCTGATCTCCGCCACCTGATCCATGGTTTCCAGCGCCGATACGGCCGGTTTGCCGTTCACCGAGACAATCACGTCGTTAACCCTGATACCCGCTTCTGCCGCCGGGCCGCCAGGGGTCACTTCGTTCACCACAATCCCCTGGATCTGATCGATTCCGCCACCCTGAGAATGCAGCGGAGCAATCTCACGCCCGCCAATGCCAATGTAGCCGCGGATCACGCGTCCGTCGCGAATCAGCTTATCCATAATCTTGTTGGCGAGCTGGAACGGGATGGCGAAGCCGATCCCTTCGGGCGTTTCCCCGTCGTTGCTTTTATCAAACGAGAGGGTGTTGATGCCCATCAGTTCGCCCAGCGAGTTCACCAGCGCGCCGCCGGAGTTGCCATGGTTGATGGAAGCGTCCGTCTGCAGGAAGTTCTGCCGTCCGGAGGGGTTCAGGCCGATACGCCCGGTTGCGCTGATGATCCCCTGGGTAATGGTCTGTCCCAGGTTATAGGGGTTGCCAATGGCCAGCACCACGTCGCCGATATGGGGCGTCCGCTTACGGTTGATGGGGATAACGGGCAGGCCGCCTGTGGCGTTGATTTTGAGGACTGCCAGATCCGTCAGACTGTCGGAGCCCACGAGCAATGCCTCAAAGACGCGGCCATCCTGCAGCGCCACGATGATTTGATCGGCATCGTTGATCACATGTTTGTTGGTAATAATGTAGCCGCGTTCATCCATAATCACCCCGGAGCCAAGGGTGCGGATCTCCAGCTGATTATGGCTGGTGCTGTTCAGCCCACGGTTATAGACGTTAACCACCGCAGGGGCGGCGCGGCGTACTGCCTGGTTATAACTGGCAGGCGTTTCATCTGCGCTGTCGAACTGCGGCGCAGCCAGCTGATTGAACTGACGTAAAGAGGGCATCGCGGCCAGTAACAGGCCACCTACTACCAGGCCGATGGCGACCGAACGAATGAGCTTAAAAACCATGATACGGGCGTCGTTAAAGGGAGAACGCAAGCAGCATAACATGACTTATCCGGACATCACACGGGGTGATGTCCGGACAGGTACAGGCTTAGCGCAGCAGAATATAGAGCGTATCGTTACCACGCACGATCTGCAGGGCGATAACGGTAGGTTTGCTCTCCAGCACCTTGCGCATTTCGGCGATAGACTGCACGCGAACGCGGTTCACCCCGATAATCACATCGTCCTGATGAAGCCCCGCCTGCGCGGCAGGACTGCTCTTCTCGACGCTTTCGAGGGTGATGCCTTTGGTGCCGTCTTTTAACTGTCCGTCGCTTAAGGTCGCCCCCTGTAGCGCGGGAGCAATCATCTCTGCGCTGGCCGAAGAAGAGGTGCTTTTATCGAGCGTGACCTGCAGATCCAGCGGCTTCCCGTCACGCAAAATGCCGAGCTTAACCGTCGCACCCGGCTCCGTAGTGGCGATGCGCGAACGCAGTTCGGCAAAGCTGCTTAACGGTTTATCATTCAGGCTGACAATCACGTCCCCGGATTTCACGCCCGCTTTTGCGGAACCGGAATTCGGCAACACTTCGCTGACGAAGGCGCCGCGCTGCACGTTCAGGTTAAACGCTTTGGCGATATCCGCACTCATCTCGGTGCCTTTAATACCCAGCAGGCCACGTTTCACTTCGCCAAATTCAATCAGCTGCTGGGCCAGCGTGCGGGCCATGTTGCTGGGAATGGCAAAGCCAATGCCGACGCTGCCGCCGCCAGGGGCAAGAATGGCGGTGTTAATGCCAATCAGCTCGCCGTTCAGGTTCAGCAGCGCGCCGCCGGAGTTACCCCGGTTAATGGAGGCGTCGGTCTGGATAAAGTTTTCCAGCCCTTCAAGATTCAGCCCACTGCGGCCCAGCGCGGAGATAATGCCGGAGGTGGCGGTCTGGCCGAGGCCGAAGGGGTTACCCACCGCCACCGCGAAATCGCCGACGCGTAGTTTATCGGAGTCAGCAATGGCGATTTGCGTCAGGCCGGTTGGGTTTTGCAACTGCAGCAGGGCGATATCGCTCTGATCGTCACCGCCAATCAGTTTGGCATCAAACTCCCGGCCATCATTCATCTGCACGCTGATTTTATCGGCATGGCTGATGACGTGGTTATTGGTCAGGACATAGCCCTTCGCGGCGTCGATGATGACCCCGGAGCCCAGACCTTCAAAGGGCTGTCCCTGCTGGTCAGGAGCTTCATCGCCAAAATACTTCTTCAACTCTTCCGGAATACGCTGGCTTTGCACCGCGGTGCCTTCGACCTGCACGCTTACGACGGCGGGCAGGACTTTCTCCAGCATTGGCGCCAGGCTCGGCAGGGCGGCCTCGCCGGGAACCTGCGAAGGGAGTGCGGCAGCCAGCGGATACGAGGCCGACAGGGATAAACCGATACTCAATGCTAACGCGCTCAACAGCTGATTTTTTTTGTTCATTTTTGCTGGCTCTCGCAACCTGGAATGAAGGGATAACGGCCCTGAAACAGACTGATGTTATTGAATTTTAAAACGCTGAACAATGAGGTGTTTGACTAAATAATAGCTGGGGTCAGGAAGAAAGGACGGGCGCAAAGGCTGCGCCCGTAAAATTTATTTTCGATCTGCGATTAGTCGCGCTTTGCGCCACCGCGCAGCAGGCCGGAAGCCCCTTCGGAGTAGTCACGTGGCATCTGTACAGGCGCTTGATCGTTACTGGCCTCGGACTCGGCCAGACGGTTACGGAACGGATTGTTTTCCGCGCTCATCTCCGGCAGCAGGCTGCTGGAGCTTTTCGCCATGTGCTGATAAAGCTGACGGTAGTCATGCGCCATGTTGTCCAGCAGCTCGGCGCTCTGAGCAAAGTGGCTGACCAGCTCTTCACGATACTCGTCCAGTTCAGCTTTGTTCTTTTCCAGTTCGTACTGCAACGCCTGTTGCTGACGCAATTTGCGATTACCAAAACGCATGGCCACGGCGCCGATAGCGATGCCGACGACTAAACCAATTAGCGCATATTCCCAGGTCATGAACTTCTCCCGTTGTCTTGTGGTTCCGTAGGGTGTTGGCTCGGCTCCATGCCAGGGCCTGATTATGCCACTATAACCGCTATTTCCTTAGAAGTGGAATCCCGCCGCATCATCGCGTACTGTAGAACGGCCTTTTTTTCGTCAACTGAGCAGTCTGACGGGTATTAATTGAAGGAATAACAATAACATTATGCAAAGTCTCTCCCCTACATCGCGTTATCAACAGGCCCTGAGCGAGGGCTCCCACCAGCCAGATGAGGTACAGCGTGAAGCGGTAAGCCGTCTGGACGGCATCTGGCATGAGCTGACGGCCCGGCCAGCCGAAGCTGCGCCTTCCGGTGGGTTAAAAGCCGCATTTGGACGGTTGTTGGGCAAGAAAGCGCCGCAGAGCGTCACGCCAGTGCGGGGCTTATATATGTGGGGGGGCGTCGGGCGCGGCAAAACCTGGCTGATGGATCTTTTTTACCAGAGCCTGCCGGGGACGCGTAAGCAGCGTCTGCACTTTCACCGCTTTATGCTGCGGGTCCATGAAGAGCTGACGGCCCTGCAGGGGCAGAGCGATCCGCTGGATATCGTCGCTGAGCGTTTTAAAGCTGAAACCGATGTGCTCTGCTTCGATGAGTTTTTTGTCTCGGATATTACCGACGCCATGCTGCTGGGCGGATTAATGAAAGCGCTCTTTGACCGGGGTATCACCCTGGTGGCGACATCAAACATTCCGCCAGATGAGCTCTACCGTAACGGCCTGCAACGTGCCCGCTTCCTGCCGGCTATCGCGGCGATTAAAGAGCATTGTCACATCATGAATGTGGATGCTGGCATCGACTACCGTCTGCGTACGCTGACCCAGGCCCATCTGTGGATTTCGCCGTTGAATGACGACACGCAACAGCAGATGGACAAGCTGTGGCTGGCGCTTGCCGGCGCGGAGCGGGGTAACGCCCCGGTGCTGGAGGTAAACCATCGTCCCCTGCAAACGCTGGGCGTCGTCAACCAGACCCTCGCCGTGTCGTTTGCCACCCTCTGTGTCGATGCCCGCAGCCAGCATGACTATATTGCGCTCTCGCGCCTGTTCCATACCGTGATGCTGTTTGAGGTGCCGGTGATGACTACGTTGATGGAGAGCGAAGCCCGACGTTTTATCGCGCTGGTGGATGAGTTCTACGAACGCCACGTTAAGCTGGTGGTGAGCGCAGCCGTGCCTTTATATGAGATCTATCAGGGGGAGCGGCTGAAGTTTGAGTTCCAGCGCTGCCTGTCACGCCTGCAGGAGATGCAAAGCGAAGAGTATCTGAAGCGCCAGCATATGCCGTAAATCTCCTCCGTTAAGCGCGCAAGGCCGGGTAAGGCACCGCCGCCGCCCGGCTTTTCGGCTCCCCGTAAAAACCCGCTTCAAATCACAATTAAGGGTCGATCTTTACCCCTGACTTCTCTATAATCTTGCGACCCCACGTTACAAGAAGGTTTTTTTCCCAAAACTTTCTCTGCGCCGGCATAGGCTATTCGAAGGGGTAGGTTTGCTGGACAATGTCGTGTGAACCTCAACTACTAAACGTTTGGGTGTTCACCAACGTGTAACTTATTTATTTGGGTAAGCTTTTAATGAAAACTTTTACAGCTAAACCAGAAACCGTAAAACGCGACTGGTATGTTGTTGACGCGACCGGTAAAACTCTGGGCCGTCTGGCTACCGAACTGGCTCGTCGCCTGCGCGGTAAGCACAAAGCGGAATACACTCCGCACGTCGATACCGGTGATTACATCATCGTTCTGAACGCTGACAAAGTTGCTGTAACCGGCAACAAGCGTACTGACAAAGTGTACTATCACCACACCGGCCACATCGGCGGTATCAAACAAGCGACCTTTGAAGAGATGATTGCCCGCCGTCCTGAGCGTGTGATTGAAATCGCGGTTAAAGGCATGCTGCCAAAAGGCCCGCTGGGTCGTGCTATGTACCGTAAACTGAAAGTTTACGCAGGTAACGAGCACAACCACGCGGCACAGCAACCGCAAGTTCTTGACATCTAATCGGGATTATAGGCAATGGCTGAAAATCAATACTACGGCACTGGTCGCCGCAAAAGCTCCGCCGCTCGCGTGTTCATCAAACCGGGCAGTGGTAAAATCGTAATCAACCAGCGTTCTCTGGAACAATACTTCGGTCGTGAAACTGCCCGCATGGTAGTTCGCCAGCCGCTGGAACTGGTTGATATGGTAGAAAAACTGGATCTGTACATCACCGTTAAAGGTGGTGGTATCTCCGGTCAGGCAGGTGCGATCCGTCACGGTATCACCCGCGCTCTGATGGAGTACGACGAATCCCTGCGTTCTGAACTGCGTAAAGCTGGCTTCGTTACTCGTGACGCTCGTCAGGTTGAACGTAAGAAAGTGGGTCTGCGTAAAGCACGTCGTCGTCCACAGTTCTCCAAGCGTTAATTGCTTTCTGCTTCGGCAGACAACAATTTGCGAAAAACCCGCTTCGGCGGGTTTTTTTATGGTTCATGCTCAACGCATCCACATCCAGACGCCCTTTCTGACCTCTTTTTCCGCATTTCCAGAATACCCTCACCACAAAGGTCGCAAAATCTGGTAAACTATCATCCACTTTTCTGCCCAAATAATGGTGAATGCTCGATTTTTGTTCTCTTTTTGAACAAGAGTAGGAATTCCCTGGGATGGGCAACAAAACATCTGGCTGGCCTGTATGGCCGGTAGCAGTAAAAATTCTGAATATACCTGGAGGTTTTCATGGCTGTCGCTGCCAACAAACGTTCGGTAATGACGCTGTTTTCTGGTCCTACTGACATTTATAGCCATCAGGTTCGTATCGTGCTGGCCGAGAAGGGTGTCAGTTTTGAGATCGAGCATGTGGAAAAGGATAACCCGCCTCAGGATCTTATTGATCTCAACCCAAGCCAGAGCGTACCAACGCTGGTGGATCGTGAGCTGACCCTGTGGGAATCCCGTATCATTATGGAATATCTGGATGAGCGTTTCCCGCATCCGCCGCTGATGCCGGTCTATCCGGTTGCGCGTGGGGAAAGCCGTCTGTACATGCAGCGTATCGAGAAAGACTGGTATACGCTGATGAACGTCATTGCGAACGGTTCCTCTTCGGAAGCCGATGCTGCGCGTAAACAGCTGCGTGAAGAGCTGCTGGCGATCGCACCGGTGTTCGGTCAGCGTCCGTTCTTCCTGAGCGATGAGTTCAGCCTGGTGGATTGCTACCTGGCTCCGCTGCTGTGGCGTTTGCCAACCCTGGGTGTTGAATTCAGCGGTCCTGGTGCGAAAGAGCTCAAAGGTTATATGACGCGCGTATTTGAACGCGACTCCTTCCTTGCTTCTCTGACTGAAGCTGAACGTGAAATGCGTCTCGGCCGGGGTTAATCATTGTGGAAATGTCACAGCTTTCTCCGCGCCGTCCGTATCTGCTGCGTGCCTTCTATGAATGGCTGCTGGATAACCAGCTCACGCCGCACCTGGTAGTGGATGTGACGTTACCGGGCGTGCAGGTTCCTATGGAATATGCACGTGACGGGCAAATTGTGTTGAACATCGCGCCGCGCGCGGTGGGTGGTCTTGAGCTGGCGAACGACGAAGTTCGCTTTAACGCCCGCTTTGGCGGCGTTCCGCGTCAGGTTTCTGTGCCGCTGGCTGCTGTACTGGCTATTTACGCACGGGAAAACGGCGCGGGCACCATGTTTGAGCCGGAAGCGGCTTACGATGAAGACGTTTCCAGCCTCAATGATGAGCATGGCGCGACCGAGAGTGAAAGCGAACCGGTCATGTCGATTATCGATGGCGATAAGCCCGATCACGACGATGATCCAGACGACACCCCGCCGCCACGCGGTGGGCGTCCATCGCTTCGCGTTGTGAAATAAAAAAAGGGCCTGTTGGCCCTTTTTTTTGTCCCGTAAACACCTCTTTAACGGTTCGGCGGGAGTCAATCCCGCCGGGCCTGTTTACACTTCGAGGTAGTTCATGATGCCGTCAGCTGCTTTACGGCCTTCGGCAATGGCGGTCACCACCAGGTCTGAACCGCGAACGATATCGCCACCGGCGAAGATTTTCGGGTTGCTGGTCTGGAACGCGTTGTCGCTGCCTTCCGGGGCGATGATGCGGCCCTGTGAATCCAGCTCGACGCTGTGCTTCGCCAGCCACTCCATGCTGTGAGGGCGGAAACCGAACGCCATGACGACCGCGTCAGCCGGGATCACAAACTCCGAACCAGCCACAATCTCGGCGCGGCGACGGCCTTTGGCATCCGGGGCTCCCATCTCGGTACGCGCCATCTTCACGCCGCTCACTCTGCCGTTGGCATTCACTTCAATACCCAGAGGCTGGATGTTGAACTGGAATTCCACGCCCTCTTCACGCGCGTTTTTCACTTCGCGTTTTGAGCCCGGCATGTTCTCTTCGTCACGACGGTATGCGCAGATTACGTGTGCCGCATTCTGACGAATGGAGGTCCGCACGCAGTCCATCGCGGTATCGCCCCCGCCCAGCACCACTACGCGTTTGCCTTCCATACTCACAAACGGCTCGTCGGCGGTTTCGCCATAGCCCATCAGCTGCTTGGTGTTGGCAATCAGGAACGGCAGCGCGTCGTATACGCCCGGCGCCTCTTCGTTCTCCAGCCCGCCACGCATCGACTGATAGGTACCCACGCCCAGGAATACGGCGTCGTAATCTTTCAGCAGATCGTCGAGCATCACGTCGCGGCCCACTTCGGTGTTGAGTTTGAACTCAATGCCCATGCCGGTGAAGATTTCACGGCGGCGGGTCATCACCTCTTTTTCCAGCTTGAAGGCCGGGATGCCGAAGGTCAGCAGACCGCCGATCTCCGGATGACGGTCAAACACCACCGCCTTCACGCCGTTGCGGGTCAGCACGTCGGCACAGGCCAGGCCTGCCGGACCGGCCCCAATGATCGCTACGCGTTTGTCAGTCTGACGCACGCCGGTCATGTCCGGGCGCCAGCCCATCTCAAACGCTTTATCGTTGATATAGCGTTCAATATTGCCGATGGTCACCGCGCCGAACTCGTCGTTCAGGGTGCAGGAACCTTCACACAGACGGTCCTGCGGACACACGCGGCCGCACACTTCCGGCAGGGTGTTGGTCTGGTGAGAGAGCTCGGCGGCCTCAAAAATACGTCCTTCGTTAGCCAGCTTCAGCCAGTTCGGGATGTAGTTATGCACCGGACATTTCCATTCGCAGTACGGGTTGCCGCAGGAGAGGCAACGGTCTGCCTGTGCTTTGGCCTGGCCTTCGGAAAACGGCTCATAAATTTCAACAAATTCAATTTTACGGATCTTCAGCGGCTTCTTCGGCGGATCCACACGCTGCAGGTCGATAAACTGGTAAACATTCTGGCTCATCTGAATTCCTTACTGCGCCTGCACACGCAGCTCTGCTGCGCTACGACTACGGTGACCCAACAGGGCTTTAACATCGCTGGACTTCGGTTTAACCAGCGCGAATTTCGCAGAGAACGCCGGCCAGTTGGCCAGGATCTCTTCGCCGCGCACGGAACCGGTATGATGCACGTGCTCGGTAATCAGACCACGCAGGTGCTCCTCGTGGATCGCCAGGCTATCAACCTCCAGCACTTCCACCAGTTCCGGGTTCACGCGTTTGCGGAACTCACCGTCTTCATCCAGTACGTAGGCGAAACCACCGGTCATACCTGCACCGAAGTTAACGCCCGTTTTGCCCAGTACGCAGACAATCCCGCCGGTCATGTATTCACAGCCGTTATCGCCGATACCTTCCACCACGGTGATGGCACCGGAGTTACGCACCGCAAAACGCTCACCTGCACGGCCTGCGGCGAACAGACGACCACCGGTGGCACCGTACAGACAGGTGTTGCCGATGATGCTCGCATCACAGCTGCGGAAGGCAGAACCCACCGGAGGACGTACCGCCAGCAGACCGCCCGCCATGCCTTTACCGACGTAGTCGTTGGCATCGCCAGTCAGGTACAGCTCAACGCCGCCGGCGTTCCAGACGCCGAAGCTCTGGCCCGCGGTACCGCTGAAGTGCGCGATAATCGGATCGGCAGCCAGGCCCTGGTCGCCGTGCGTCTGCGCGATGTAGCCAGAGAGCGACGCGCCTACGGAACGGTCGGTGTTGCGAATATCAAACCAGAAGGTTTTGCTCTGCTTCTCATCCACAAACGGCTTCGCCTGCTGCAACAGCTGCGCATTCAGCACGCCATTGTCGAACGGCGGGTTGTTCTCGGTGCAGTAGACCGCTTTACCCGGATGCGGCTCAGCCGTTTCCAGCAGGCGGGAAAGCTTCAGGTTCTGCTGTTTAGCCGTGAACCCGTCCAGCTCTTTCAGCAGGTCGGTACGGCCAATCAGATCCACCAGACGCGTTACGCCCAGCTGCGCCATCAGCTCGCGGGTTTCGCGGGCGATGAAGTCAAAGTAGTTAGTCACTTTGAACGGCAGACCGTGATAGTGGTTCTTACGCAGCTTCTCGTCCTGGGTAGCAACACCGGTTGCGCAGTTGTTCAGGTGACAAATACGCAGGTATTTACAGCCCAGCGCCACCATCGGGCCGGTACCGAAACCAAAGCTCTCCGCACCCAGAATCGCCGCTTTGATGATGTCGAGGCCGGTCTTCAGGCCGCCGTCCACCTGCAGACGGATCTTGTGACGCAGGCCGTTAGCCACCAGCGCCTGCTGGGTTTCCACCAGGCCCAGCTCCCACGGACAGCCCGCATACTTCACGGAGGAGAGCGGGCTTGCGCCGGTGCCGCCGTCGTAACCGGCGATGGTGATGAGATCCGCATAGGCTTTTGCCACGCCGGTGGCGATGGTGCCGACACCCGGTTCGGAAACCAGCTTCACGGAGATCATCGCTTTTGGGTTGACCTGTTTCAGGTCGAAAATCAGCTGCGCTAAGTCCTCGATAGAGTAGATATCGTGGTGCGGCGGCGGGGAGATGAGCGTCACGCCCGGTACCGAGTAGCGCAGTTTGGCGATGTACGGGGTCACTTTGTCACCCGGTAACTGGCCGCCTTCGCCCGGTTTTGCACCCTGAGCGACTTTAATCTGAATCACGTCGGCGTTGACCAGGTACGCTGGGGTCACACCGAAGCGACCGGATGCCACCTGCTTGATACGCGACACTTTATTGGTGCCGTAGCGCGCCGGATCTTCACCGCCTTCGCCGGAGTTAGAGTTGCCGCCGATGCTGTTCATCGCTTCGGCCAGCGCCTCGTGGGCTTCCGGGCTCAGCGCACCGATGGACATCGCAGCGGTATCGAAGCGTTTGAACAGTTCAGACGCAGGCTCTACGTCGTCGATGCTCACAGCCTCGTCACCCGGGTTCAGCGCCAGCAGGTCACGCAGCGTGGCCGCCGGGCGGTTGTTAACCAGCTCAGCATACTGCTGATAATCGCTGTACTCGCCGCTCTGGACAGCCTGTTGCAGGGTGCGCACCACGTCCGGGTTATAGGCGTGGTATTCGCCGCCGTGCACGTACTTCAGCTGTCCGCCCTGATCCAGCGGCTTACGTGCCAGCCAGGCGCGTTTGGAGAGATTCAGCAGATCCTGCTGGAAGTCGCTGAAGCCCGCTCCGCCGATACGGCTGATCACACCCTGGAAGCAGAGATCGGCGACATCATCATGCAGACCAACGGCTTCGAACAGCTTCGAGCAGCGGTAAGAGGCGATGGTCGAGATGCCCATTTTGGACATGATCTTGTACAGACCTTTGTTGATGCCGTTACGGTAGTTCAGCATCACGGTACGGTAATCTTTTTCGATGGCGTTGGTGTCGACCAGTTTTGCCAGCGTTTCGTAGGCCAGGTACGGGTAGATCGCCGTCGCACCAAAGCCCAGCAGCACGGCAAAGTGGTGCGGGTCGCGCGCACTTGCGGTCTCAACAATGATGTTGGCGTCGCAGCGCAGGCTCTTCTCCACCAGACGCGTCTGGATAGCGCCGACGGCCATAGGCGCCGGAACCGGCAGACGGTTCTTCGCGATATTACGGTCGGACAGCACCAGCAGAACGGTACCGTTACGCACCATCTGTTCGGCCTTATCGCACAGCGCTTTCACCGTCTCTTCGAGGCTCGCTTCGGTCACGTCGAAGGTGATATCGAGCGTGTCGGCGCGGTAGTGCTCCTCTTGCATGGTGGTCAGCTGGGTAAAATCGGAGTAGAGCAGGATCGGCGATTTAAAGGTCAGACGGTGCGCCTGGCCTTCGGCTTCGCAGAAGACGTTCATCTCACGACCGATGCTGGTCGCCAGCGACATTACGTGGGCTTCACGCAGCGGGTCGATCGGCGGGTTGGTGACCTGCGCGAACTGCTGACGGAAGTAGTCGTAAATAATGCGCGGCTGGCTGGAGAGCACGGCAAACGGGGTATCGTCACCCATAGAGCCGACCGCTTCCTGGCCGTTTTCACCCAGTACGCGGATAACAGAGTCCAGCTCTTCCGCGCTGTAGTTAAACTGTTTCTGGTAGCTGGCGAGGGTATCGTCATCCAGCTCGCGGCTGCCCACGTCGTTATCCGGCAGATCTTCGAACGGCACCAGACGGCGGACGTTTTTCTCCATCCACTCTTTATACGGGTGACGGCTTTTCAGATCGTTGTCGGTTTCCGCGGAGTGCAGGATGCGACCGCCACGGGTGTCGATGACCATCAGCTCGCCAGGGCCAACGCGGCCTTTTTCTACCACTTCGTCAGGCTGGTAATCCCAGATCCCCACTTCGGAGGCACAGGTGATCAGCTTGTCTTTGGTGATGACATAGCGCGCCGGACGCAGACCGTTACGGTCGAGGTTACAGGCGGCAAAGCGACCGTCGGACATGACGATACCCGCCGGGCCATCCCACGGCTCCATGTGCATGGAGTTAAAGTCGAAGAAGGCGCGCAGCTCCGGATCCATATCCGGGTTGTTCTGCCAGGCTGGTGGCACGAGCAGGCGCATGGCGCGGACGATATCCATCCCGCCGGCGAGCAGCAGCTCCAGCATGTTATCCATGGAGCTGGAGTCCGAGCCGGTTTCGTTAACGAACGGCGCGGCATCGTGCAGATCCGGGATCAGCGGGGTCTGGAATTTATAGGTACGGGCGCGGGCCCACTGGCGGTTACCGGTGATGGTGTTGATCTCGCCGTTGTGCGCCAGATAGCGGAACGGCTGAGCCAGCGGCCAGCGAGGTACGGTGTTGGTGGAGAAGCGCTGGTGGAACAGGCAAATGGCCGATTCCAGACGCAGGTCCGCCAGGTCCAGGTAGAAGCGCGGCAGGTCAGCCGGCATACAGAGACCTTTATAGATGTTCACCAGGTTCGAGAGGCTACAAACGTAGAACTCTTTATCGTCCTGGAGACGTTTTTCAATGCGGCGGCGGGCGATAAACAGGCGGCGTTCCATATCACGCGGACGCCAGCCCGCAGGCGCGTTGACAAAGATTTGCTCGATACGAGGCAGCGAGGAGAGGGCGATTTCACCGAGCACCCCTTCGTTGGTTGGCACATCGCGCCAGCCGACAATAGAGAGGGTTTCACGTTGAAGTTCTTCTTCGACGATGCGGCGTGATACGGCCGCTTTTTCAGCGTCCTGATTCAGGAACAGCATGCCGACAGCGTAGTTTTTGGCTAAACGCCAGCCGCGCTCTTCCGCCACGATACGGAAGAAACGATCCGGTTTTTGCAGCAGCAGACCGCAACCGTCGCCGGTTTTACCATCCGCAAGGATAGCGCCACGGTGCTGCATACGGGCCAGTGCGTGTATAGCGGTACGCACTACCTTGTGGCTAGGTTCGCCTTCTATGTGGGCGATCAGGCCGAAACCACAGTTATCCTTCTCAAGGGATTTATCGTACAACATATCAGTGAACCTCCCCAGGCTCGTCGGGCTTCCCACTGAACCGTGGCGCACAGGCACAGAAAGAGCATGGCGACGGGGTTTGCGCTTCATACGCGTACCTCGCATTCGCCCTCTTAATATCCTTTTCGCGCAGGTAAACAAGTTTGAGGACTTGCTTCAGAGGGAATCTCAATTACTGCATAAATATGATGAGCAGGCTGCTCATCCAGAAAGCTTCCAGCGGATTTCCAACTTATCGGGAATCTGTACACAGGTCAAATGGCAATCTTATTTATCCAGATATGTGCTACTAATAGGTTATCTTGTTGATTTAAATATATATTTAGCTGCTTTCACATCACTGTAACCTTGCTGTGGGCTTTTGGGGAGTGTGATCTGACTCACTATATGAAAGCGGTATTATCGCTGTAGCATGCTAAATAGTGCGATTTAAGCAGGATTAAATGCTGTCATGCTACTAAAGCCCGCATGATGTCACTGTTTTTCAGCAAAGACGATATAAATGAAAAAAACCATCAGAACATAAGGAAAAGTAATTAAGCAGGCGGTGAATGAAATTGCAATTATCCTGGTTAATTATTCAAAAGATAAAAGCGCGCCGGGGCGATTGATCCAGGTCATCGCCGACGGCGGTTAAAAATGGCAGGCTTGTCCCCTTTCAACGGGGCGGTCTAACAGATTATGCAGTTACAGAAATTAGTCAATATGTTTGGTGGGGATCTTTCGCGCCGGTACGGGCAAAAGGTTCATAAGCTGTCGCTCCACGGGGGATTTAGCTGCCCGAACCGCGACGGCACTATCGGACGCGGCGGCTGTACCTTCTGTAATGTGGCCTCTTTTGCTGACGAAGCGCAGCAGTACCAGTCTATCGCTGCCCAGCTCGCCCATCAGTCCACGCGGGTTAACCGGGCGAAGCAGTATCTGGCCTATTTCCAGGCTTATACCAGTACCTGGGCTGAAGTACAGGTGCTGCGGTCGATGTATCAACAGGCGGTGAGCCAGGCGAATATCGTCGGGCTCTGCGTCGGCACCCGCCCCGACTGTGTACCGGAAGCGGTACTGGATCTGCTCAGCGAATATAAAGCGCAGGGGTACGAGATCTGGCTGGAGCTGGGATTGCAGACCGCCCACGATAAAACTTTGCACCGCATCAACCGTGGTCACGATTTTGCCTGCTATCAGCGCACCACCCGGCTGGCGCGCGAGCGCGGGCTGAAGGTCTGTACCCACCTTATTGTTGGCCTGCCGGGAGAAGGGCGACATCACGCACTGGAAACCCTGCACAGTGTGGTAGAGACCGGTGTGGATGGCATCAAGCTGCACCCGCTGCATATCGTCAGTGGCAGCATTATGGCGAAAGCGTGGGAAGCCGGGCGGCTGAACGGGATTGAGCTGGACGAGTATGTTCTCACCGCCGGGGAGATGATTCGCCACACACCACCGGAAGTGGTCTATCACCGCATCTCCGCCAGCGCCCGTCGCCCAACGCTACTGGCACCGCTGTGGTGTGAGAATCGCTGGACGGGGATGGTAGAGCTGGACCGCTATCTGAACGAGCAGGGCGTGCAGGGCTCGGCGCTGGGCACACCCTGGGTACCCACGCTATCTCCGGCGTCCGCCCAGTAAACTGCCCAGCACACCGCGGACAATCTGATTCGTCACCTGACGTGCCGCGCTTTTCGCCATGGTTTGCACCACCCCGTCGCGTTTACCGCCGCGCGGCCCGGTGCTGCCAAACAGAATCTCTTTTAACCCGCCGAGAATGCCCTCATCGACCGCCACGGACTGGCCTTTAGCGGCTGGCGCCTGCTGCTGCTCTGTGGTGGCCTGCACCCCTTTTTGCAGCATCTCAAACGCGGACTCCCGGTCCACCTGATCTTCATATTTTCCGTAGAGCGGGGAATGGTTGATCAGCCCGTTACGCTCGTCGTCGCTAATCGGCCCCATTCTGGAGTAGGGCGCAATGACCATCGCGCGCTCCACCATAGATGGGCTGCCTTTGGCATCCAGGAAAGAGATCAGCGCTTCGCCGGTGCCGAGCGCCTGAATAGCGGACTCGGTATCAAAGGCGGGATTGGCGCGCATGGTCTGCGCCGCGGCTTTGACCGCTTTCTGATCTTTCGGCGTAAAGGCGCGCAGGGCATGCTGGACGCGGTTACCCAGCTGGCCCAGGACGTTATCAGGAATATCGGCCGGGTTTTGCGAAACGAACCAGACGCCCACGCCTTTAGAGCGGATCAGGCGGATCACCTGTTCGATCTTATCCAGCAGCACCTGCGGCGCATCGCTGAACAGCAGATGGGCTTCGTCGAAGAAGAAGACCAGCTTCGGTTTGTCCAGATCGCCCGCTTCCGGTAGCTGTTCATAGAGCTCTGAGAGCATCCAGAGCAGGCTGGCCGCGTAGAGCTTCGGCATCTGGTAGAGCTTTTCCGCGCTCAGGATGTTGATAATACCTTTGCCGTTGCTGTCGGTTCGCATCCAGTCCCGGATGTCGAGCATCGGCTCGCCAAAGAAGTGTTCAGCTCCCTGCTGCTCAAGAGAGAGTAAGCCACGCTGGATGGCGCCGATGGAGGCGGGACTGATATTGCCGTACTGCGTCTGGAAGGCTTTGGCGTTATCGCCGATATAGTGCGTAATGGCCCGCAGATCTTTGAAATCGAGCAGCAACAGCCCCTGGTCATCGGCAATGCGGAAGATAATGTTCAGCACGCCGGTCTGCACCTCGTTCAGATCGAGCAGACGTGCCAGCAGCAGCGGGCCGAGATCGGAAACGGTCGCCCGTACTGGGTGTCCATGCTCGCCAAAAATATCCCACGCCACCACCGGGTTGCCCTGCGGCTGCCAGTCGGTCACGCCAATATTCTTCAGCCGTTCGAGTAACTTATCCGATGCGGCCCCCTCCCGGGAAACGCCGCTGAGATCGCCTTTCACGTCAGCCATAAACACCGGCACGCCAATAGTGGAAAATGACTCGGCCAGCTTTTGCAACGTTACCGTTTTCCCCGTGCCCGTTGCGCCGGTGATCAGACCATGACGGTTTGCCATCGCGGGCAGCAAAAACAGTTCTGTGTCCGGCGTCCGGGCAATCAGCAGGGGTGTACTCATGATGCGCATCCTCGTGGAATCCTGGGTGGAGTATAGGCAACCTGACGGCAAAATGAATGTGTCAATTTCTTAGTTTGCAGCGCATTACGCAGCGCGGACTATGCTTTTGCATACGGTTAACAACATATTGGAAAGCTATGTCCAGATTCTTCTTTAACGACCGCAAACAGCTGGTGAATGATGCCATTGAAGGGATGCTGATCTCCGCCCCGCACGGCAATCTCGCCAGGCTGGATATCGATCCGGCTATCCGCGTGGTGGTGCGTGCCGACTGGGATAAAAGTCGCGTGGCGGTGATATCCGGCGGGGGCTCCGGCCATGAACCGGCGCACGCGGGCTTTGTTGGTAAAGGGATGCTGACCGCGGCCGTCTGCGGCGATCTGTTTGCGTCCCCCAGCGTCGAGGCGGTGCTCAGCGCCATTGTGGCCGTCACGGGCGATCGGGGCTGTCTGCTGATCGTTAAAAACTACACCGGGGATCGTCTCAACTTTGGCCTCGCGGCAGAAAAGGCCAAACGCTACGGGCTCAAAGTGGAGATGGTGATCGTGGCCGATGACATTGCCCTGCCGGATAACAAGCAGCCGCGCGGCATCGCCGGAACCGCGCTGGTGCATAAGGTAGCCGGGTATGCTGCCGAACAGGGCAAGTCGCTAAACGAGGTGCGCGATATGGCCCGCCAGGCCTGCGATAATCTCTGGAGCCTGGGTGTGGCTATGCAGACCTGCAATCTGCCGGGCAGCGATGACGAAGAGGGGCGCATCAAAAAAGGCCATGTCGAGCTGGGGCTGGGGATCCACGGCGAGCCCGGGGCCTCGGTGGTAGAGACACAAAACAGCCAAGCCATTATCGATACGCTGGTGCAACCCCTGCTGGCGCAGGCGGGGCAGGGGCGACTGGCGATCCTGATCAATAACCTCGGCGGCGTGTCGGCCCTGGAGATGGCGCTGCTGACCAAAGAGCTGGCCCATTCCGCCCTGAAGGATCAGATTGCGTATTTGATTGGCCCGGCGCCGCTGGTGAGCTCGCTGGACATGAAAGGCTTTTCGTTATCGCTGCTGAAGCTGAACGCGGCATTTGAGCAGGCGCTGAACGCCCCGGTGGAGACGCTGGGCTGGCAAAAGCCCGTCGCCTTTGCGCCGCTGCGTACGCTGACCCATACCCCGCTGCACGACAGCGTAGAATTTACCCCGTCGGCAAATGCGCAGGTGGCGCAGCACGTCGCTGCGGTGGCGGAGCGGTTAATTGCCCTGGAAAACCGCCTTAACGCCCTGGACGCGAAAGTGGGCGATGGCGATACCGGTTCGACCTTTGCGCAAGGTGCGCGGGACATTGCGCAATGGCTGGAGGAGGATCGCCTGCCGCTGAACGATCTGCCGCAGCTGCTGCTGGTGGTGGGGGAGCGGCTGGCAACGGTGATGGGCGGGTCGAGCGGGGTGTTGATGTCGATCTTCTTTACCGCCGCCGGGCAGGCGCTGCGTAGCGGCAAGCCTCTGCCGGATGCTTTGCTGACCGGGCTTGCGCAAATGAAGCACTATGGCGGCGCCGATCTGGGCGATCGCACCTTGATCGATGCGCTGCAGCCCGCGCTGGAAGCGTGGCAGAAAGAGGGGCTTCAGGCTGCCGTCAGGGCGGCAAAAGAGGGGGCAGATGCCACGACGAGCATGGGCAAAGCCGGAGCGGGGCGCTCATCCTATGTGAATAAGGAGAATCTGCAGGGCGTTGCCGATCCTGGCGCGGTTGCGGTGGCGGAGGTGTTTGCGGCGCTGGTGCGGTTGTAGAGAAACGCCCGGTGGCGCTACGTTTACCGGGCCTACAAAGCACATGTAGGCCGGGTAAGGCGTGGCCGCCACCCGGCACATTGACGTCAAAAATCCGCTTTCAATACCACACGGTAACGGGCTTTTCCGTCACGAACATGCTGGATCGCTTCGTTGATTTTCGACATCGGATACATCTCGATAGTCGGCGCGACACCGGTGCGGCCGGCAAACTTCATCAGTTTGCGCAGCTCGTACGGCGTGCCCGTTGCGGAACCGGAGATGCTGCGGTCGCCACCGATCAGCGTAAAGGCGGGAACCGGGAGCGGCTTCAGCACGGCACCGACGGTATGGAAGTTTCCGCCATAGGCCAGCGCTTCAAAGTAGGGCTGCCAGTCGAGATCGACATTTACGGTGTTGATGATCAGATCGAACTGCCCCGCCAGAGCGGTCAGCGCCTCGGGATCGCGGCTGTTGACCACTTTGTCAGCCCCCATCGCCAGCACTTCCTGCTCTTTGGCCGGGTTTGAGCTGAAGGCGGTCACTTCACAGCCCATGGCATGCAGCAGCTTAATGGCAATATGGCCCAGACCACCGATGCCAATCACCCCCACGCGGCTGGTGGCGGTGATGTGGTGCATCAGCAGCGGTTTAAAGACCGTGATCCCGCCGCACAGCAGCGGACCGGCAGATTCAATATCCATCTGCTCAGGGAGAGGAATGACCCACTGCCAGTCGGCACGCAGTTTGTCGGCGAAGCCGCCGTTGTTCAGGATGGTGGGTGTGGCCCCTTGCAGACAGTTGATCTGGTTGCCGCTGATACAGGCATCACAATGACCACAGCTACGGGCGGTCCAGCCAATGCCCACGCGCTGACCAATTTTCAGCCCCTTATCCTGTGCGGCATCGCCCAGGGCAACAACGCGACCGATCACTTCATGACCGGCAATCAGCGGGTATTGTGAGAAGCCCCACTCGTTATCGATCATCGACAGGTCGGAATGGCAAATGCCGCAGTAATCCACCTGCACTTCGACGTCTTCTGCTTTCAGCTCGCCTGCATCGTATTCGTACAGCTCAAGCTCTGCACCCGCCTGCGGTGCGGCGTAGCTTTTTATCTTTGACATCAGTTTTCCCCTTCGTGGTGTTGAACTGAGAGTGTAGAGCATTCAGTTTACAACCGCTTAACAGAAGGGGGCAGGAGAGAGGTTACAGCGTTTTCAGCATCCGCACTTCGCAATCAACATGGCCGGTACAGCCCAGCGGCTGGTCAATATGCTCAAAGCCGAGATGCTCGTACAGCCTGATGGCTTCGGTCAGAAAGGCGGTGGTTTCAAGGTAGCAGCGCTTAAACCCTTGCGCGCGGGCATGATCGAGCGCCTGTAACGCCAGTTTTTTCGCCAGGCCTTGTCCACGGACGACGGGCAGGAAATACATTTTTTGCAGCTCGCAGATATCGGGTTCGCTGCAGGCGAGCGGTGCAATACCACCGCCGCCCACAACCTGCCCGTTCTGCTCGACAACCCAATAGGCATGTCCCGGCTGGCTGTACAGGGCGTACAGTTCGTCGAGATTGGGATCCGCAACGGTATAACCTTTATCGGCCGTCAGGCCGTATTCGGCAGATACCCGGCGGATAACGCCGGCAATGGCCGGGTTATCCGTGGCGGTGATACGGCGCAGGTGCGCCGTTACTGGAGCATTTACACGCATTGCTTCACTCATTACAACGCACTAATGATCGCCTGCTGTTCAATCAGCTTCGCTTTTGCTTGTGCATAACCGTTCAGCTTTTCACGCTCTTTGGCGATCACCGCTTCCGGGGCACGGGCAACGAAGCCTTCATTGGACAGTTTGCTTTCGATACGGCCAATTTCATCGTCGACTTTAGCCACTTCTTTCGCCAGACGTGCCAGCTCAGCATCTTTGTCAATCAGGCCTGCCATCGGGATCAGCAGCTCGGCGCCGTCGATGATTTTGGTCACGGAGACCGGACCTTTATCATCGGCTGGCAGCACGGTGATGCTCTCCAGACGTGCCATGGTCTGCAGGAAGGTGCTGTTCTCGGTCACGCGACGCTGTGCCGCTTCGCTGCAACCGCGCAGCAACAGCGCCAGTGGTTTGCCCGGGGCGATGTTCATTTCGGCACGGATATTACGCACCGCAATGATTGCCTGCTTCAGCCATTCGGTATCGGATGCGGCGGCTTCATCAATCTGCGTGGCATCGAAGGACGGGAACGGCTGCAGCATGATGGTATCAGCATTGATGCCCGCAATGACCTTCACACGCTGCCAGATGGTTTCGGTGATGAACGGGATGATCGGGTGCGCCAGGCGCAGCAGACCTTCCAGAACGGTAATCAGCGTATGGCGCGTGCCGCGCAGTTCCGCTTCAGTGCCGCCGTTCATGACCGGCTTGGTCAGCTCCAGGTACCAGTCGCAGAACTGGTTCCAGGTGAATTCGTACAGAATGCCTGCCGCGATATCGAAGCGATAGTTATCCAGCGCTTCGCGGAACGCTTTAATGGTCTGGTTGAATTCAGCCAGGATCCAGCGGTCTGCCAGGGACAGGGTCATTTCGCCGCCGTTAAAGCCGCAATCCTGATCCTCGGTGTTCATCAGCACAAAGCGGCTGGCGTTCCACAGCTTGTTACAGAAGTTACGGTAACCTTCCAGGCGCTTCATGTCCCAGTTGATATCACGGCCGGTAGAGGCCAGCGCCGCCAGGGTGAAACGCAGGGCATCAGTACCGTGCGGCTCAATGCCGTTCGGGAACTGCTTCTCGGTGCGCTTGCGGATCTTCTCAGCCAGCTGCGGCTGCATCATGTTGCCGGTACGTTTCTCCAGCAGCTCTTCCAGAGAGATACCGTCAACCATATCCAGAGGGTCAATAACGTTACCCTTCGACTTGGACATCTTCTGGCCTTCGTCGTCACGAATCAGACCGGTCATATAGACGGTATGGAACGGAACCTGCGGCTTGCCGTTTTCATCTTTGATGAAGTGCATGGTCATCATGATCATGCGGGCGATCCAGAAGAAGATGATATCGAAGCCGGAGACCATCACGCTGGTTGGGTGGAACTGACGCAGCGCATCGGTGTTCTCTGGCCAGCCGAGGGTGGAGAAGGTCCACAGCGCGGAGGAGAACCAGGTGTCCAGTACGTCTTCGTCCTGACGCAGGGCCACGTCAGCGCTCAGGTTGTTTTCCTGACGCACTTCGTCTTCAGTACGGCCAACGTAGACATTGCCTTCGTTGTCATACCATGCCGGGATACGGTGACCCCACCACAGCTGACGGGAGATACACCAGTCCTGAATATCGCGCATCCAGGAGAAGTACATGTTTTCGTACTGTTTTGGCACGAACTGGATGTCGCCGTTTTCGACCGCTTCAACCGCGGGTTTCGCCAGTACGTCAGCACGGACGTACCACTGGTCGGTCAGCATCGGCTCGATCACCACGCCGCCACGGTCGCCATAAGGGACGGTCAGGTCGTGTGGCTTGATTTCGTCCAGCAGGCCCAGGGCGTCGACAGCGGCAACGATCGCTTTACGCGCGGCGAAGCGCTCCAGCTTCTGGAACTCAGCCGGAATGTCGCTTGAGTAGACGTCGGATTCGTTACCTTTGGTGTCATACACCTCTGCGCTTTCACGGATATCGCCGTCAAAGGTCAGGATGTTGATCATTGGCAGGGCGTGACGACGACCCACTTCGTAGTCGTTAAAGTCGTGTGCCGGGGTGATCTTCACGCAGCCGGTACCTTTTTCCATGTCGGCGTGTTCGTCGCCCACAATCGGAATACGGCGGTTTACCAGCGGCAGCACCACAAATTTACCAATCAGATCTTTGTAACGCGGATCTTCGGGGTTAACGGCCACGCCGGTATCGCCCAGCAGGGTTTCCGGTCGGGTGGTCGCGACAATCAGGTAATCTTTACCGTCTGCAGTTTTTGCGCCGTCGGCCAGCGGATAGCGGATATGCCACATGGAGCCTTTCGACTCGCGGTTTTCCACTTCCAGGTCAGAGATGGCGGTGCGCAGTTTCGGGTCCCAGTTTACCAGGCGCTTGCCACGGTAAATCAGGTCTTCTTTATACAGACGGACGAACACTTCTTTAACGGCATTGGAAAGACCTTCGTCCATGGTGAAGCGCTCGCGCTCCCAGTCCACGGAGTTGCCGAGACGGCGCATCTGACGGGTAATGGTGCCGCCAGATTCCGCTTTCCACTGCCAGATTTTGTCGATAAAGGCGTCGCGGCCATAGTCGTGACGGGTTTTACCTTCTTCAGCGGCAATCTTACGCTCAACCACCATCTGGGTAGCGATACCCGCGTGGTCAGTACCGGCCTGCCACAGGGTGTTTTTGCCCTGCATGCGCTGGTAACGGATCATGGTATCCATGATGGTCTGCTGGAAGGCATGCCCCATATGCAAACTGCCGGTGACGTTCGGCGGCGGGATCATGATGCAGAAGGACTCTTTGCTTTCATCGCCGTTAGGCTTGAAATAGCCCTGCTGTTCCCAGTGCTCGTAAAGCGGCTGTTCGATATCGCGTGGGTTATATGTCTTTTCCATTATTTCCAGGTTGCCGTATTCAGGTTAAAACCAGCCAGGCGGTACGCTTTATAGCGTTCGCGCGCCAGTTGTTTCAGGGAATCTTCGTGAGGGACAAAGTCTATCACTTCTGTGAAAGCGGTGGCAAAATCTGCAAAGCCGCTGCGCAGGCTAATCAGAATATCGCGCGGGCTGCTGTTACGCTTTTGCGGCCAGGCGATCTCCACCGGCGCGCCGCCGCGCGGTCCTTCTCCCGCCAGATTATGCGGAACAAAACTTTCCGGCGGTCGTGCCCATAGCGCTTCATCCAGACGGATGGCCTGCTGCTCATCTTCGCAGGCAATCAGCACGCGAAGACCCGCGCGCCAACGTTCTGCGGCAATGTCACACACCAGTTGTTCAACGGCGCTTAAGCCATCCTGTTGGGTGTCATTGTCCAGAAGATAGAACGTTGCGTTTTTCATATATGGGGTTTCTTGTGGTGACTTTAAATGCTTAAGCCCGGTGGCGCTACGCTTACCGGGCCTACGGTTTACTGCCGTTTGTAGGCCGGGTAAGGCGAAGTCGCCACCCGGCATTTACCCTTACTCGTCGCCGTTAAAACCGGCGCGATTGAGCAGGAACTGCGACAGCAGAGCCACTGGACGGCCGGTTGCGCCTTTGGCTTTACCGGAGCGCCATGCGGTGCCCGCGATATCCAGGTGTGCCCAGTTATACTTGCGGGTAAAGCGCGACAGGAAGCAGCCCGCGGTAATTGCACCGCCAGGACGACCGCCGATATTTGCCATATCCGCAAAGTTAGACTCAAGCTGCTCCTGATACTCGTCACCCAGCGGCAGACGCCATGCGCGATCGCCCGCCTGCTCAGAGGCACCAATCAGCTCATGCGCCAGCGGGTTGTGGTTCGACATCAGGCCGGTAATGTGGTGACCCAGGGCAATCACGCAGGCGCCAGTCAGGGTGGCAACATCGATAACCGCTTCCGGATCGAAGCGCTCAACGTAGGTCAGCACGTCGCACAGCACCAGACGGCCTTCGGCGTCAGTGTTCAGGACTTCAACGGTCTGCCCGGACATGGTGGTGAGGACGTCGCCTGGACGATAGGCGCGCCCGCCCGGCATGTTTTCGCAGCCCGCCAGCACGCCAGTGACGTTAATTGGCAGCTGCAGCTCGGCCACCATGCGCATTACGCCGTAAACCGCCGCCGCGCCGCACATGTCGTACTTCATCTCGTCCATGCCTTCGGCAGGCTTGATGGAGATACCGCCGGAGTCGAAGGTCAGGCCTTTACCCACCAGCACAATCGGGCGTGCATCTTCCGCCGGGTTGCCTTTGTACTCAATGACCGACATCAGGGATTCATTTTGTGAACCGTTGCCGACAGCGAGGTAGGAGTGCATCCCCAGCTCTTTCATCTGCTGTTCGCCAATCACGCGGGTGACGACATTTTTGCTGTAGGAGTCAGCCAGCTGACGCGCCTGCGACGCAAGGTAGCCCGCGTTACAGATGTTTGGCGGCATATTGCCCAGATCTTTCGCGGCCTTGATACCGGCTGCGATAGCCAGGCCATGCTGAATGGCGCGTTCACCGCTGGTCAGCTCGCGACGGGTCGGGACGTTAAAGACCATCTTACGCAGCGGACGACGCGGTTCGCTTTTGGTGGTTTTCAGCTGATCGAAGCTATAAAGGGTCTCTTTGGCCGTTTCAACCGCCTGGCGTACTTTCCAGTAGGTGTTGCGGCCTTTAACGTGCAGTTCGGTCAGGAAGCAGACGGCCTCCATTGAGCCAGTATCATTCAACGTATTGATCGTTTTCTGAATGACCTGTTTGTACTGGCGCTCGTCCAGCTCACGCTCCTTGCCGCAGCCAATCAGCAGGATACGCTCGGAGAGGACGTTTGGCACATGATGCAGCAGCAATGTCTGGCCCGGTTTGCCTTCCAGCTCGCCGCGGCGCAGCAGGGCGCTGATGTAGCCGTCACTGATTTTATCGAGTTGTTCGGCGATTGGAGAGAGTCTGCGGGGTTCAAACACGCCGACAACGATGCAGGCACTCCGCTGTTTCTCCGGGCTACCGCTTTTTACACTGAACTCCATGAACTACGCTCCTGAATCTTAAAGACAACAGCGACAGCTACGGATAGAATTGAAACCTTTCGTAACTCGTACCCGCTGTTGCGGTGACTTCGTGTTAATCTTACGTTATTACGGTTTCGGCACGTCATAATAACTCCTGAAGCGCGAATCCGTCGGGTGTTCTAATCTTAGCGATGATTTCGACGACTCAAGAGAATAAATGACGTTTAAGCCATGAAACAAGCGATTTTCCTGCAAAGAGACGGGTTTTTACGGGCGTATTTAATGTGATAATCATAAGATATCTGGTGCGGGAGACGCTCAAAAGCCAGCTGGCGATACTCTTCATCCTGCTTCTGATCTTTTTCTGTCAGAAACTGGTAAGGATCCTCGGCGCGGCTGTTGATGGCGAAATTCCCACAAATCTGGTGCTTTCTCTGCTTGGGCTGGGCGTGCCGGAAATGGCGCAGCTTATCCTGCCACTTAGCCTTTTCCTCGGACTGCTGATGACGCTCGGTAAACTCTATACCGAAAGTGAAATCACCGTCATGCATGCGTGCGGTCTGAGCAAAGCGGTTCTGGTTAAAGCCGCTATGCTCCTGGCGTTATTCACCGGCATCGTGGCCGCCGTGAACGTTATGTGGGCCGGTCCTGTCTCTTCTCGTCATCAGGATGAAGTGCTGGCCGAGGCGAAAGCCAACCCTGGTATGGCCGCACTGGCCCAGGGGCAGTTCCAGCAGGCAACGGATGGTAACTCCGTGCTGTTTATCGAAAGCGTGGATGGCAACCGCTTTAACGATGTATTCCTTGCGCAAATCCGTCCCAAGGGCAATGCCCGTCCCTCTGTCGTGGTGGCCGATTCCGGCCAGCTGGCGCAGGGGAAAGACGGTTCGCAGATTGTGACGCTGAACAAAGGCACCCGCTTTGAAGGTACGGCGCTGCTGCGTGATTTCCGTATCACTGACTTCCAGAACTATCAGGCAATTATTGGTCATCAGGCGGTTGCGCTGGATCCCAGCGATACCGAGCAGATGGATATGCGCACGCTGATCAACACCGATACCAATCGCGCCCGCGCGGAGCTGCACTGGCGAATCACGCTGGTGTTTACCGTCTTTATGATGGCGTTGATGGTGGTGCCGCTTAGCGTGGTAAACCCACGTCAGGGGCGGGTGCTCTCCATGTTGCCCGCCATGCTGCTTTATCTGGTCTTCTTCCTGCTGCAGACGTCGATCAAATCGAACGGTGGCAAAGGAAAAATTGACCCGGTTATCTGGACATGGGTGATTAACGGACTCTATCTGCTGTTGGCCGTTGCCCTCAACCTGTGGGACACCGTGCCGATGCGCCGCGTGCGGGCCCGGTTTATGCGTAAAGGAGCGGTGTAATGCAGGCGTTTGGCGTTCTTGACCGCTATATCGGTAAAACCATTTTCACCACCATCATGATGACCTTATTCATGCTGGTGTCGCTCTCCGGCATCATCAAGTTTGTGGACCAGCTGAAAAAGGCCGGGCAGGGGAGCTACGATGCCATGGGGGCGGGCATGTATACCCTGCTCAGCATTCCAAAAGATGTGCAAATCTTCTTCCCGATGGCGGCGCTGTTAGGGGCGCTGCTGGGGCTGGGGATGCTGGCGCAGCGCAGTGAGCTGGTGGTCATGCAGGCCTCCGGCTTTACCCGTATGCAGGTGGCGCTCTCCGTCATGAAAACGGCCATCCCGCTGGTATTGCTGACCATGGCGATGGGCGAGTGGGTTGCGCCACAGGGCGAACAGATGGCGCGTAACTACCGCGCGCAAATGATGTATGGCGGCTCGTTGCTCTCTACCCAGCAGGGACTGTGGGCGAAAGATGGCAATAACTTTGTCTACATCGAACGCGTCACGGGCGATAACTCCCTCGGCGGTGTGAGCATTTACAGCTTTAACGACCAGCGTCGTCTGCAGGCGGTGCGTTACGCCGCGTCGGCCACGTTTGATACTGATAACAAGGTCTGGCGTCTGTCGCAGGTAGATGAATCAAACCTGCAGGATCCAAAACAGATCACCGGGTCGCAAACGGTCTCTGGCACCTGGAAAACCAACCTGACGCCGGATAAGCTCGGTGTGGTTGCGCTGGATCCGGATGCACTCTCCATCAGCGGCCTGTACAACTACGTAAAGTACCTGAAATCGAGTGGCCAGGATTCCGGACGTTATCAGCTCAACATGTGGAGCAAGGTCTTCCAGCCGCTCTCGGTGGCGGTGATGATGCTGATGGCGCTGTCGTTTATCTTTGGCCCGCTGCGTAGCGTCCCGATGGGGGTGCGTGTCGTGACAGGTATCAGCTTCGGCTTTGTCTTCTACGTTCTGGCCCAAATCTTCGGCCCGCTGACGCTGGTGTACGGTATACCGCCAGTGATTGGCGCGCTGTTGCCGAGTGCCTCCTTCTTCGTGATCAGCCTCTGGCTGCTGCTGAAGCGCTCCTGACCCCCTCCCGCCTCGCTTCCCTGCCCGGGAAGTGAGGCGCATCCCCTGTTTTACCCCTCACTTTTTTGCACAACCTTCAACGTCTTGCCTGGAATTTGAGTATTATTGTGCGATGACGTCGTGAAGAGATCCCTTATGAAGCAAATTCGGTTACTGGCGCAATACTATGTCGATCTGATGATGAAGCTTGGCCTGGTGCGCTTCTCCCTGTTGCTGGCGCTGGCGCTGGTAGTGCTGGCGATTGTGGTGCAGATGGCCATTACCATGGTGCTCCACGGCCAGGTTGAGAGTATCGATCTTATACGTTCCATTTTCTTTGGCCTGTTGATTACGCCCTGGGCGGTCTATTTCCTCTCGGTAGTGGTTGAGCAGCTGGAGGAGTCCCGCCAGCGGCTGACCCGGCTGGTGGAAAAGCTGGAAGAGATGCGCGAGCGCGATCTGAAGCTCAACGTGCAGCTAAAAGACAACATCGCTCAGCTGAACCAGGAGATCTCAGATCGAGAAAAAGCGGAGGCTGAGCGCCAGACTACGCTGGAACAGCTGAAAATCGAGATGAAAGAGCGTGAGCAGACGCAGATCCAGCTTGAGCAGCAGTCTTCGTTCCTGCGCTCTTTCCTTGATGCCTCCCCGGACCTGGTTTTCTACCGTAATGAAGATAAAGAGTTTTCCGGCTGTAACCGGGCGATGGAGTTACTGACCGGAAAGAGCGAAAAACAGCTTATCAATCTGCGCCCGCAGGATGTCTACTCTCCGGAGGCGGCAGCCAAAGTTATCGAAACCGATGAGAAGGTGTTCCGTCACAACGTCTCCCTGACCTACGAGCAGTGGCTCGACTACCCGGACGGGCGCAAAGCCTGCTTCGAAATCCGTAAAGTGCCCTATTACGACCGCGTCGGGAAACGCCACGGGCTGATGGGCTTCGGGCGTGATATTACCGAGCGTAAGCGCTACCAGGATGCGCTGGAGCGCGCCAGCCGGGATAAAACGACCTTTATCTCCACTATCAGCCATGAACTGCGTACTCCGCTTAACGGTATCGTCGGGTTAAGCCGCATTCTGCTCGACACCGAACTGACGGCCGAGCAGGAGAAATATCTTAAAACCATCCATGTCTCGGCGGTTACGCTCGGCAATATCTTCAACGATATTATAGATATGGATAAGATGGAGCGGCGCAAAGTCCAGCTGGATAACCAGCCGGTGGATTTCACCAGCTTCCTGGCCGATCTGGAAAACCTCTCCGGTCTGCAGGCGCAGCAGAAAGGGCTACGCTTTGTGCTGGAGCCGACCTTGCCGCTGCCGCATAAGGTGGTGACCGACGGCACGCGCCTGCGCCAGATCCTGTGGAACCTGATCAGCAACGCGGTCAAATTTACCCAGAGTGGCCAGGTGGCAGTTCGCGTGCGCTACGGCGAGGGGGAGATGCTGCACTTCGAGGTGGAAGATTCCGGGATTGGTATTCCACAGGAGGAGCAGGACAAAATCTTTGCCATGTATTACCAGGTTAAAGACAGCCACGGGGGCAAACCCGCTACCGGGACCGGCATCGGTCTGGCGGTATCGCGCCGTCTGGCGAAGAGCATGGGCGGTGATATCACGGTGACCAGCAACCCTGGGCACGGCTCTGTATTTAAACTTAGCGTTCGGGCCCCGGCAGTGGCGGAAGAGGTCGAGGACACCTTTGCCCATGACGATATGCCGCTGCCTGCCCTGCATGTGCTGCTGGTGGAAGATATCGAGCTGAACGTGATTGTCGCGCGATCGGTGCTGGAGAAACTGGGCAGCAGCGTGGATGTTGCTATGACCGGTAAAGCCGCGCTGGAGATGTTCACGCCGGGCGAATCTGACCTGGTGCTGCTGGATATTCAGTTGCCGGACATGACCGGGCTGGATATCTCGCGCGAGCTGACGAGCCGTTACGCCAGCGACGAACTGCCGCCGCTGGTGGCGCTGACCGCCAACGTGCTGAAAGACAAAAAAGAGTACCTGGATGCCGGTATGGACGATGTACTGAGCAAACCGCTGGCGGTACCCGCCTTAACCGCCATGATCAAGAAGTTCTGGGACACCTGTGACGAAGAGGAGAGCACCATGACGAAGGTAGATATAGAGAAAGCACAGTCTTTGCTGGATATCGACATGCTCGAGCAGTACATCGATCTGGTTGGTCCGAAGTTGATCACCGATGGCCTGGCCATCTTCGAGAAGATGATGCCGGGCTATTTAAACTTGCTCGAGTCAAACCTGACGGCGCGGGACAAGAAAGGCATCGTTGAAGAGGGCCACAAGATCAAAGGCGCGGCCGGATCGGTGGGTTTGCGCCATCTGCAGCAGCTTGGACAGCAGATTCAGTCTCCGGATTTACCCGCTTGGGAAGATAACGTGGGTGAATGGGTTGAGGAGATGAAGCAGGAGTGGCAGAACGATGTCGCCGTGCTAAAAGCCTGGGTGGAAAGCAGAAAAAAATGACCCCGGTAGACCGGGGTGCGCGAATACTGCGCCAACACCAGGGAAATCTTGGCTGCGCCTGAATAGGAATAGTTTTTTCGTAAATGGCGTAGCCGGAAACTTTAGGCCGCACGCAGTTAAGATAGCAAATCTTAAATACGTTGTTACATGAATCAGTTAAATGTGTGAAGCATACCGTTTTAATCAGAATCTTTAATGTGCATTTAACATTTTTCGAGAGGGATCGCAGGATGAAAAAGGTTGGCGTGGTACTCAGCGGGTGTGGTGTTTACGATGGTTCTGAAATTCATGAAGCTGTTTTGACGCTACTGGCTCTGGCGCGTAACGGCGCCGAAGCGGTCTGCTTCGCACCGGATAAAACCCAGGTAGACGTGATCAACCACCTGACCGGCGAAACGATGGCCGAGAGCCGTAATGTCCTGATTGAGGCTGCGCGAATCGCCCGTGGACAGGTTCGTCCGCTCAGCGAGGCGCGGGCTACCGAGCTGGACGCGCTGATTGTGCCAGGCGGTTTTGGCGCGGCAAAAAACCTGAGTGATTTTGCCGCCCAGGGGAGTGGTTGCCGGGTAGACGGTGATTTAAAAGCGCTGGCGCTGCAGATGCATGAAGCCGGCAAACCGTTGGGCTTTATCTGTATCGCCCCTGCGATGTTGCCGGCCATTTTTGATATGCCGCTGCGCCTGACCATCGGAACGGATATTGATACTGCTGAGGCTATCGAGGATATGGGCGGTGAGCATATCCCCTGTCCGGTGGATGATATCGTGGTCGACGAAGAGAACAGGATCGTCACCACACCCGCTTACATGCTGGCACAAACTATTGCGGAAGCGGCGACGGGCATTGAGAAGCTGGTTACGCGCGTACTGGTGCTCGCTGCATGAAGTTAAGACGTCCGAAAGCGGGTTGGTTAAGACGGATCGTCATTCGCATTCTGTTGGTTATGGCGGTCTTCTGGGGTGGGGGCATCGCCCTGTTCAGCTTTCTTCCGGTGCCGTTTTCAGCGGTAATGGTTGAACGTCAGATGAGCAACTGGCTGAGCGGTAATTTCAGCTACGTTGCGCACTCTGACTGGGTGAGTATGGATGAGATCTCCCCCTGGATGGGGCTGGCCGTGATTGCCGCCGAAGATCAAAAATTCCCTCAGCACTGGGGGTTTGACGTCGGGGCGATCGAGAAGGCGCTAGCGCATAACGATCGTAACGAGAGCCGTATCCGCGGAGCATCCACGCTTTCTCAGCAGACGGCGAAAAACCTGTTTTTATGGGACGGTCGCAGCTGGGTGAGAAAGGGCTTTGAAGCCGGGCTGACGCTGGGGATCGAAACGGTGTGGAGTAAGAAACGGATCCTGACCGTATATCTCAATATCGCGGAATTTGGCGAAGGGATATTTGGTGTCGAAGCTGCGGCGCAGCGCTATTTCAACAAACCAGCCAGCCGTCTGACGGCGTCGGAGGCCGCGCTGCTGGCGGCTGTGTTACCGAACCCGATTCGCTTTAAGGCCAGTGCGCCATCAAGCTATGTACGTAGCCGTCAGGCATGGATCCTGCGCCAGATGCGCCAGCTCGGTGGGGAAGGATTTATGCAGGCCAATAAGCTGCATTAATCCTCATCAAACCCGGCGTTGAACAGCGCAATAACCGCTGCCAGCGCCTCCACTTCCTGCGGGCCGGTGGCTTCAATTTCAATCTGACGGCCCTTTGCCGAATCCAGCATCAGCAGAGCGATTACGCTGTTGGCTTCGGCTTCGGTGCCTTCGTCGTTACGCAGCAGAACTTCCGCGTCAAATCCCTGCATCAGTTCAAATAACTTCATCGCCGGGCGGGCATGCATGCCCAGCTTGTTGGTGATTTCAACGGTCTGCTTTACGGTCATGTTTTACGTTTTTCCAGCGTACGATGACGGGACTGCACGTTTTTACCGCGCGAGCGGAAATAGTCAGCCAGTTGCTCAGCAATATAGACCGAACGGTGTTTGCCCCCAGTACAGCCAATCGCCACCGTCAGGTAGCTGCGATTGTTTGTCTCCAGCATCGGCAACCAGAGTTCAAGATAGCTGCGCGTCTGATAGATAAAGTTATGCACTTCCGTATGTCTGTCAAGGAAGGCAGCAACCGGCTTGTCCAGGCCGGTCATCGGGCGCAGCTTCGGATCCCAGTGCGGGTTCGGTAAGAAGCGCACGTCAAACACGTAGTCCGCATCAATAGGGATCCCGTGCTTAAAGCCGAACGATTCAAAGACCATCGTCAGCTCGCGTTCGCGTTTACCCAGCAGACGGGTGCGCAGCATCTCCGCTAGCTCATGGACCGACATCTCTGAGGTATCGACGATCAGATCGGCGCGCGAGCGCAGCGGCTCCAGCAGATCGCTCTCCTGGTCAATGGCACTTTCCAGCGACAGGTTTTTACTGGAGAGCGGATGCAGCCGGCGGGTGTCACTGTAGCGGCGAATCAGCGTGTTGCGATCGGCATCAAGGAACAGCAGCTGAGGTGAAAAGGCCTCCGGCAGGTTGCTCATCGCCTGCTCAAAGATCTCCGGCGATTCAGGCATGTTACGCACGTCGATGCTGACTGCCGCAGAGATCTGCCGATCCGCCAGTGAACGGGCCAGCTCGGGCAGAAGCACCACCGGCAGGTTATCCACGCAGTAAAAGCCCATATCTTCCAGCGCGCGCAGGGCGACCGATTTCCCGGAGCCCGAACGCCCGCTGACGATCATCAGCACCATGTACCGTTTCTCCTCAGGACCACAGATGTTAAAGCCATCACCCGATTACGCCTCATCCTGATTGCCTTCCGTTTCTGTAATAATTTGATAAAGCTCTTCGTCGCTCTGCGCCGCGCGTAAACGACGACAGATGGTTTTATCCGCCAGACGTTTAGCCACCAGCGAGAGCGTGTGCAGATGCGTTTTGGTCTGATCGGCTGGCACCAGCAGGGCAAACAGCAGATCGACCGGCTGGTTATCAATGGCATCGAAGGCGATAGGTGTTTCCAGTTGAACAAACACCCCTACAGCGCGCAGAGTATCCTCTTCCAGTTTGCCATGTGGAATGGCGATGCCGTTACCGATGCCGGTACTGCCCATTTTTTCGCGGGTGAGGATCGCTTCAAAGACCACTTGTGGCGCCAGACTCAGCTGTTTTGCGGCCAGTTCACTGATGATCTCCAGCGCACGTTTTTTGCTCTGGCAGTGAACGGCACTGCGGGTACATTCCTGATTAAGGACACTGCTCAGTTGTAGAGTGGAATCGTTATTCATCATAATTTCACCTAAGCGCTAACTGTACAAAGGGCCCGTTGTGTTTCACAACAGGCCGTCCTGCACCCGTTAACTGCCCGGACAATTAGTGTTGTTTCAGTTTGTCTTTATGTTTGTTTAGCTGTCGTGCCAGCTTGTCAATCAAGCCGTCGATAGCCGCGTACATGTCCTGCCCTTCCGCACTGGCATGGATTTCGCCCCCGTTGACGTGCAAGGTAGCATCCGAGATATGAGTCACTTTTTCCACTTTTAACACAACATAGACCTGGTTGATCCTCTCGAAATACTGCTCGAGCTTAGCGAATTTGGTATTCACAAATTCACGCAGGGATTCAGTGATTTCGACATTGTGTCCTGTGATGTTGAGCTGCATAGTGTCTTCCTTATCGGTTGTGTCAGACCAGTTGTTTACGCTGGTTTGACGGCGGAATGGATAAAGACTCTCGATACTTCGCAACAGTGCGGCGTGCCACCATGATACCTTGTTCGGACAGCATGGTGGTCAACTTACTGTCACTCAGCGGTTTCGCGGGGTTTTCCGCGGCGATCAATTTTTTCACCAGCGCCCGAATGGCCGTCGACGAGGCTTCGCCGCCGCCTTCGGTGTTGACATGGCTGGAGAAAAAATACTTAAGCTCAAAAATACCACGCGGACTGTGCAGATACTTCTGCGTCGTCACGCGAGAAATGGTCGACTCATGCATCTCGACGGCCTGGGCGATATCCGCCAGCACCATCGGTTTCATAAACTCTTCACCCTGCTCAAAAAACGCCTGTTGCTGCTCCACGATGCAGCGGCTGACGCGCAGTAGTGTATCATTACGGCTCTCAAGGCTTTTGATCAGCCAGCGGGCTTCCTGCAGATTACTGCGGATAAACTGGTTATCCGAGTCGTTGCGCGAGCTGGTGCACATTGAGGCGTATTGCTGATTGATTTGCAGGCGGGGAATGCTGTCGGAATTCAGCTCTACGGTCCACAGACCGTTATGTTTGCGCACCAGCACATCGGGAATAACATACTCCGGCTCGCTGGTCTGGATAGATTGCCCCGGGCGTGGATCCAGCGACTGGATCAGGTTGACCGCCTCTTTCAGGATCTCCTCTTTCAGCCGCGTGACGCGCATCAGTGAGCGGAAATCGTGGTTGGCAAGCAGATCCAGATGTTCGCTGATGATAAGCCGGGCCTCTTCCAGCCACGGGGTCTCTTTAACAAACTGCGAAAGCTGAATGAGCAGGCAGTCACGGAGATCTCTCGCGGCAACGCCAATCGGGTCAAAGCGCTGAACGCGTTTCAGGACCGCTTCGACCTCTTCAAGCTCAATCTCGTCATCGCCTATGCTCTCCAGAATATCGTCCAGCGACACGGTCAGATAGCCGGTCTCATCCACGGCATCCACAATGGAGGTGGCGATGGCGCGATCGGTATCGGAGAACGGCGTCAGTTCCACCTGCCACATCAGGTAATCCTGCAGTGACTGGGTGGTCTCGCCCTGATAGACCGGCAGCTCGTCATCCTGGTAGTCTGCGCGCGTACCGGATGGCGTGCCGGCGGTGTAGATCTCATCCCAGCTGGCATCGAGAGGGAGCTCGTCAGGCATCTCTTTTTGCTCAAGAGCATCCACCGTGTCGAGGGTCTCGTTATCCTGGGTTTGTTGCGTTTCTACCTCATCGTGAAGATCGGTTTGCTCAAGCAGAGGGTTACTTTCCAGCGCTTGCTGGAGCTCCTGCTGCAGTTCCAGCGTCGACAGTTGCAACAGACGAATAGCCTGTTGTAACTGCGGCGTCATTGCCAGCTGTTGGCTGAGCCTTAATTGCAAACCTTGCTTCATGTTCAGAGCATTTTTCTCCGTTTACGCGAGTCTTAACTTCTACCCTATCAGAGTCTGAAGTCTTCCCCAAGATACACGCGCTTAACATGATCGTCTTCGAGGATCTGCTGCGGGGTACCGTGGGCGATGAGGTGGCCCTGGCTAACGATATAGGCACGCTCACACACCGCCAGCGTCTCACGTACGTTGTGGTCGGTGATGAGAACCCCGAGGCCACTGTCGCGCAGATGCTCAATAATACGTTTGATATCGATAACCGAAATGGGGTCAACCCCCGCAAACGGTTCATCGAGCAGAATAAATTTCGGATTAGCCGCCAGCGCGCGGGCAATTTCCACACGGCGGCGTTCACCGCCGGAGAGCGCCTGGCCCATGCTGTCGCGCAGGTGTTCGATATGGAACTCTTCCATCAGCTCGTTGGCGCGATCCTGACGCTGTTCGGCGGTCAGATCATCGCGGATCTGCAGCACCGCCATCAGGTTATCGAAAACGCTCAGACGACGGAAAATTGAGGCTTCCTGCGGCAGATAACCGATCCCGCGGCGCGCACGGGCGTGCAGGGGCAGCAGGCTGATATCTTCTTCATCAATAATGATGTTACCCGCGTCGCGCGGAACAATGCCCACCACCATATAAAAGGTGGTGGTTTTACCTGCACCGTTAGGACCCAACAGGCCGACAATCTCGCCGGAGTTGACGGTCAAACTGACATCTTCCACGACGCGGCGGCCCTTATAGGCTTTGGCGAGATTCTTTGCAGTTAATGTTGCCATAACGAATTAGTTACTCTTTTTCTGTGCCGGGGCCTGATTGCTATTTTTGTCCTGCAGCTGCGATGGAACCAGTACGGTGGTCACGCGTTTGCCTTTCTCGCTGAAGGCCTGCATTTTCTGCTCTTTGACCAGGTAGGTGATCTTGTCGCCCTTGATGTTGCTGTCGAGCTGCTCCAGGTACGCATTACCGGTAAGAACAACGAAATCTTTCGCCAGCTCGTAGTGCATCTGGGAGGCGTGGCCTTTCACCGGCTTGCCGTTATCCTGCATCTGATAGAAGGTGGCCGGGTTGCCGTAGCCATCGATAATCTCTTTCCCGTCCTCACCGCCAGGACGCGTCACTACCACTTTGTCGGCATTAATTTTGATGGTGCCCTGAGTCACAACCACGTTGCCGGTAAAGGTCACCACGTTGCCTTGCATATCGAGTGATTGCGTATCGGATTCGATATGAATCGGCTGCTCGGTATCACCCGTCACAGCAAGCGCAGGCAGGCTAAGGGCCAGCAGGGCGCTGGCTATAACACAATTAAGGCTGAGTTTGTTTGTTTTGAATTTCATAAGAGGTTCTAACCTTTTCAATCAGCTCTGCGTTCTTGCTGCGTAAGTTCCCGCGCATTCTCAGACCGCTGGAATTAAATGTTGTGCCGTATAACGTGACCAGATCCTGCGATGTTACATCCTGCGTCACAAGGTTTATCTGTGCGTTATCGGTCGTGATTTTGCGCAACTGCGCATCTGCGGTCAGCGCATTCACTTCAACATGGCCATACAGATAAAGCATACGGTCATTCGTCAGTTTTGCCCGATCTGCTTTAATCGACCATGTCGGAATTTTATCGGTATCAAACGTGGTCATCACGGGTTGAGTAAACCATGAGACGCCCTGTTCGGAAAAATACTCAACGTGCTGAGCGATAAGGCGATAATTCAGCGCCCCTTCCGGGCTGTAAACGACGGTATCGCTGTGATCGCTTTTATACGTTGGATCGTTGGTGTTGACCGTCGGCGCTTGTTCGTCGTCCCGGTCAGCGAGATTCACACCAATCAGTACCAGTGCGACAAGCGTTAGCAGAATAATAACCCAACGTCTGGTTTTACTCATATCGATTGCCCTTTGGCCTCATCAAGCTTACCTTGCGCCAGCAGTAACAGGTCGCAGACTTCTCGTACTGCGCCACGGCCACCGTTAATCCGGGTGACATAGTCAGCGCGTGGGATCAAAAGCGGATGGGCATCGGCCACGGCGATGCTAAGCCCAACTTCTGCCATCACTGGCCAGTCAATAAGATCGTCTCCGACATAGGCAACGTTTTCCGGGGCAATCGCAAGTTTACCAAGTAAGTCCCTGAAAGCGACCATCTTATCGGATTGCCCCTGATAGAGATGGGTAATGCCCAGCGTTTCGCACCGATCTTCTACCAGTTTAGCCTTACGTCCGGTGATGATGGCAACTTCTATGCCAGACGTCAGGGCACAGCGAATCCCATAGCCATCACGCACGTTGAACGCTTTCAGCTCTTCACCATTATTGCCCATGTAAATCAGGCCGTCTGACAGCACGCCATCCACATCCAGGATCAGCAGGCGAATTTTCTCGGCCTGCGACATCATCTGCGCGCTTACCGGGCCATAACAGGTTGCAAGGGATGCACCCGTATTAATCATTGTCTTATCCTTCATTACACTACGCCTGCGCGCAAAAGATCATGCATATGTACCACACCCAGTAACTGGTCGCCATCGGCAACCATAACGGAGGTGATATGGCGGGACTGCATCAGGTTCAGTACCTCAACGGCCAGCGTGCCGGGACGCACCCGAATGCCGCCTGAGGTCATCACATCGGCGATACCCAGCTTACGGACATCTACACCCATATCGAACACGCGACGGAGATCCCCATCGGTAAAGATACCCTCAATCTTCATCTGATCGTTGCAGATGACGGTCATCCCCAGGTTTTTACGGGTAATTTCCAGCAGCGCATCGCGCAGGGAGGCCTCTTTACTGACGTGCGGAATTTCATCCCCCGTATGCATAATATCATTCACGCGCAGCAGCAGTTTACGTCCCAGCGCACCGCCCGGATGGGAGAGGGCGAAATCTTCGGCGGTAAAGCCGCGCGCTTCCAGCAGGGCGACGGCCAGCGCATCACCCATAACCAGCGCGGCAGTGGTGCTGGAGGTCGGAGCCAGCCCCAATGGACAGGCCTCTTTTGGCACTTTAACGCACAGGTGGATATCTGCGGCGCGCGCCATGCTGCTCTCCGGACGGCTGGTAATACAGATCAGGGGAACGTGCAGGCGTTTCAGGACCGGGAGCAGCGCCAGGATCTCATTCGATTCGCCCGAGTTGGATAACGCAATGACGATATCCTGTGACGAAACCATACCCAGATCGCCATGCGCCGCTTCGCCGGGATGGACGAAAAACGCTTTCGTGCCGGTACTGGCGAAGGTCGCTGCCATTTTACGGCCAATATGGCCAGATTTACCCATCCCCATCACCACGACTTTGCCAGGACAGTGGAAAAGTTTTTCGCACGCCAGGCTAAAGTCCTGATTAATGTATTGATCTAACTGCGCCAGACCTTCACGTTCAATCTCCAGAACCTCTTTTCCTGCTTTCTGAAAGTCAAAACCCGGCTGCAATTCTATTTGCGACATAATGCGTTTCCGTTTACCCAGAGAGAAGCGGCGAGAGCCAGTACAGCATCGCCATCCATACGACAAATCCCACCGTCAGCAGCGCACCAGCGCCCTGACCAATCTGCCTTTTTCGCCGCCAGCAGAGCAGGGCGAAAATTACGCTGACTAAGACCATCACCCCGTAATCGCGGCTGAACGCGAGCGGATTAAACGCGCCAGGGGCAATCAGGGCAGGCAGGCCAAGCACGATAGCAATATTAAAAATATTCGAGCCGATGATATTGCCAATCGCCATGTCGTCTTCACCCTTACGCGCCCCGGCGATAGCCGTTGCGAGCTCAGGCAAACTGGTACCAATGGCAATCACCGTCAGGCCGATGGTTAACTCGCTCATGGCGAAATAGTTGGCCAGAACCGTAGCGTTATCTACAATCATCTGCGTCGCCATGGGCATGATGATTAACGCCACGCCCAGCCAGAGCAGCGCGACGGGTAAGTTCCCCTCACGCGGCAGCTCTGCCACCTGTTCGCGGGTTAACGTGTCACTGCCTTGCTTTTCTGCCGCCCGGGCAAGCTTCACGATATAAAACAGCCAGATGACCGCCAGCGCCAGCAGAAAAATGCCATCACTGAGGGTTAACTGCCCGTCATATAACACATAACCCGCCAGCAGGCTGACAATTAACATTAGCGGTAATTCACGCCGCAGAACATCAGAATGCACGCGAAAAGGATGCAGTAGCGCAGCCAGGCCCAGGATGAGCAAGATATTGACGATATTGGAGCCAATAGCCGTTCCCACCGCAAGATCAACCTGATCGTGCATCGAGGCGGCCGCAGAGACGATGATCTCCGGCAGGGAAGTGCCTACGCTGACCACCGTCATCCCAATAATCAGGGGGGGAACACCCAACAAACGGCAGAGGATAGAAGCGGAGAACACCAGACGGTCGGCACTGTAGACCACCAAAAGTAAACCAATTATTAACAGTGCCGTTGCAAGAAGCATCAAAAGTCCTTTCTTCAGGTATACTCGCCGGTCCACTGAGAAAAAATCTCTGCCGCTGCATACTGTCTGTAGATGTAACGAATCCTAATTTTGACTTTATGCGCTGTAAAAGTAAAACAAATGCCAGCTTTCGCTTACCTGCAGAGGTAATATTCTGTAAAAATGTTGGGTTTGCGGCGAAATCAGGCATCAAGCTGATCCTGAACCGGCAACAGAAAGGAAATGTACATGAGCCTGAATGAGGCGAATATAGTCGATGTCCGTGGCGTCAGCTTCACGCGCAGCAGCCGGGTCATTTTTGACAACATCTCTCTCACCGTGCCCCGCGGTAAAATTACCGCCATCATGGGCCCCTCCGGCATTGGTAAAACAACGCTGTTACGCCTGATTGGGGGGCAAATTCCGCCAGGCGAGGGCGAGATCCTTTTTGATGGCGAAAATATTCCGGCGATGTCACGTTCGCGCCTCTATACCGTGCGTAAACGCATGAGCATGCTGTTCCAGTCCGGGGCGCTATTTACTGACATGAATGTCTTCGATAATGTCGCCTACCCGCTGCGCGAGCATACGCGCCTGCCGCCGGCGCTGCTGAAAAGCACCGTGATGATGAAGCTCGAGGCTGTGGGACTGCGTGGGGCGGCGAAGCTGATGCCTTCTGAACTCTCTGGTGGTATGGCCCGCCGGGCGGCGCTGGCGCGCGCGATTGCGCTGGAACCCGATTTGATCATGTTCGATGAGCCTTTTGTCGGGCAGGACCCTATCACCATGGGCGTGCTGGTCAAACTGATCTCTGAGCTGAACAGCGCGCTGGGTGTAACCTGTATTGTGGTATCTCACGACGTACCGGAAGTGCTGAGCATTGCCGACTACGCCTATATCGTAGCGGATAAAAAAATTGTGGCGCATGGCAGTGCCCAATCATTGCAGACCAACAGCGATGCGCGAGTCCGTCAGTTCCTCGACGGCATTGCAGATGGCCCCGTGCCGTTCCGTTATCCTGCGGGTGATTATCATAAAGATCTATTGGGAATAGGGAGTTAAGCCACTCATGCTGTTAAATGCGTTGGCCGCTCTCGGACACCGTGGCATAAAAACCATCAGGACGTTCGGGCGTGCCGGGTTGATGTTATTCAATGCGCTGGTCGGGAAACCGGAATTCCGCAAACATGCCCCTCTGCTGGTACGCCAGCTGTATAATGTCGGCGTGCTGTCGATGCTCATTATCATCGTTTCCGGGGTCTTTATCGGGATGGTGCTGGGGCTGCAGGGGTATCTGGTTCTCACCACTTACAGCGCAGAAACCAGCCTCGGAATGCTGGTGGCGCTCTCCCTGCTGCGTGAGCTGGGGCCGGTGGTCGCCGCGCTGTTATTCGCAGGGCGTGCCGGTTCAGCGCTGACCGCTGAAATCGGCCTGATGCGCGCCACGGAGCAGCTCTCCAGTATGGAAATGATGGCCGTGGATCCGCTGCGTCGGGTCATCTCGCCGCGCTTCTGGGCCGGTATGATTTCGCTGCCGCTGTTAACGATCCTCTTTGTCGCGGTCGGCATCTGGGGCGGTTCGATGGTTGGCGTGCAGTGGAAAGGGATCGATGCCGGCTTCTTCTGGTCAGCGATGCAAAGCGCCGTTGACTGGCGTCTGGATCTGGTTAACTGCCTGATTAAAAGCGCGGTATTTGCCGTGACGATCACCTGGATTGCGCTGTTCAATGGCTACGATGCGATCCCGACCTCTGCCGGTATCAGCCGGGCAACCACCCGTACCGTTGTTCATTCGTCGCTGGCCATACTGGCTCTGGATTTTGTGCTCACCGCACTGATGTTTGGGAAATGAGTTCATGCAAACGAAAAAAGTAGAAATTTGGGTTGGCGTATTTGTCCTGCTGGCGCTGCTGGCAGCACTCTTTTTAAGCTTTAAAGTGGCGGACGTAACGACCATCCGCACCGAGCCGACATACCGTATTTATGCCACCTTCGATAACATCGGTGGCCTGAAGAGCCGTTCTCCGGTACGTATTGGCGGGGTGGTAGTAGGGCGTGTTGCCGATATCACCCTCGATGAGAAAACCTATCTGCCACGCGTGGCGCTGGATATCGAAGAGCGCTACAACCATATCCCGGACACCAGCTCCCTCTCTATCCGTACATCCGGTCTGTTAGGGGAACAATATCTGGCGCTGAACGTCGGTTTTGAGGATCCCGAGCTGGGAACGACTATCCTGAAAGACGGTGGCGTGATTCAGGATACGAAATCAGCCATGGTGCTGGAAGATATGATTGGTCAGTTCCTTTACAACAGCAACAGTAAAGGGGGTGACGAGAATCAAGCTGCGCAGACCCCTGCGCAGAGTGACATTACGCCGCCTGTTGGCACGACGAATTCATCTCAGGAGAAGTAATTCATGATTAAACGACTGTTAATGGTTGCCATGCTGATGATTGCCCCTCTGACTGCAGCTAACGCAGCCGATCAGAGCAATCCTTATCAACAGATGAATGAGGCAGCAAAGAAAACCTTCGATCGCCTTAAAAATGAGCAGCCGAAGATCCGCTCCAATCCTGATTACCTGCGTGATGTGGTTGACCAGGAACTGCTGCCCTATGTCCAGGTGAAATATGCCGGCGCGCTGGTGCTGGGCCGTTACTACAAAGACGCAACGCCTGCGCAGCGCGAAGCCTATTTCGCTGCGTTCCGTGAATATCTGAAGCAGGCCTACGGTCAGGCTCTCGCCATGTACCACGGTCAGACGTATCAGATCGCACCGGAACAGCCGCTGGGTTCTGCGACCATCGTGCCTATTCGCGTGACCATCGTCGATCCGAACGGTCGTCCGCCAGTGCGTCTGGATTTCCAGTGGCGTAAGAACACCCAGAGCGGTAACTGGCAGGCTTACGACATGATTGCGGAAGGCGTCAGCATGATCACCACCAAGCAGAACGAATGGAGCGATCTGCTGCGTACCAAGGGCATTGATGGTCTGACCGCGCAGCTGAACAGCATCGCACGTCAGAAAATTACCCTGGAAGGAAACAAGTAATTATGTCGCAGTTGAGCTGGACCCGTGAGGGTGAGACGTTATTACTCTCAGGCGAGCTGGATCAGGATTATCTGAATCCTCTGTGGGATGCGCGGGACGATGCCATGAAGGGGGTTTCCCGTATCGACCTGAGCGGTATCTCTCGCGTGGATACGGCGGGTGTAGCGTTGCTGGTTCATCTGGTCTCAACGGGCAAGCAGCAGGGCATCCCGGTGACGCTTTCGGGCGTCAGCGACAATGTCGTCACCCTGGCCCAGCTCTATAATCTGCCGGAAGACGTATTGCCCCGCTAATTTTTTCAGTACGTTACTATCAAAAGCCCTGACAGTTTCATCGTCGGGGCTTTTTGCTTATTTAAGACCGCGCCACTTTGCTCTAAGATGTTGGGCTTGTTTTCACTACCAGATGATATAGAACCCATGGAAAATCATGAAATCCAGACAGTGCTGATGAACGCACTTGCCCTTCAGGAAGTCCACGTCTCCGGCGACGGCAGCCACTTTCAGGTTATTGCTGTGGGTGAGATTTTTGACGGCATGAGCCGCGTGAAGAAGCAGCAGGCTGTCTATGCGCCGCTGATGGAATATATCGCGGATAATCGTATCCATGCCCTGTCGATCAAGGCGTTTACCCCTACAGAGTGGGCACGCGATCGCAAACTAAACGGTTTTTGAGCTGAGGGTGATTTGCCCGCAGCACGGTTGAATTCATACAGAGAGTAATTACATGGACAAATTTCGTGTTCAGGGGCCGACGCGTCTCCAGGGCGAAGTCACAATTTCCGGCGCTAAAAATGCCGCGCTGCCGATCCTCTTCGCCGCACTGCTTGCGGAAGAGCCGGTAGAGATCCAGAACGTACCGAAGCTGAAAGACATTGATACCACCATGAAACTGCTCGGCCAGTTGGGTACCAAGGTTGAGCGTAACGGATCCGTATGGATCGATGCCAGCAACGTAAATAACTTCTCTGCCCCTTACGATCTGGTGAAGACCATGCGCGCATCCATCTGGGCGCTGGGTCCGCTGGTAGCCCGTTTTGGGCAGGGCCAGGTCTCTCTGCCAGGCGGGTGCGCCATTGGTGCGCGTCCGGTGGATCTGCACATTTTTGGCCTTGAGAAGCTGGGCGCAGAAATTAAGCTGGAAGAGGGCTACGTGAAGGCCTCCGTGAATGGCCGTCTGAAAGGCGCCCACATCGTGATGGACAAGGTAAGCGTTGGCGCTACCGTCACCATCATGTCCGCAGCGACGCTGGCCGAAGGGACCACCATCATCGAGAACGCCGCGCGCGAGCCGGAGATCGTGGATACCGCGAACTTCCTGAATACGCTGGGCGCGAAGATCACCGGTCAGGGCACCGATCGTATTACCATTGAAGGCGTTGCACGTCTGGGTGGTGGTGTATATCGCGTCCTGCCTGACCGTATCGAAACCGGGACCTTCCTGGTCGCTGCAGCCATCTCCGGCGGTAAGATCGTCTGCCGCAACGCCCAGCCTGATACGCTGGACGCGGTACTGGCAAAACTGCGCGAAGCGGGTGCCGATGTTGAAACTGGCGAAGACTGGATCAGCCTGGATATGCACGGTAAGCGTCCGAAAGCCGTTAACGTGCGTACCTCTCCGCATCCGGCATTCCCGACCGATATGCAGGCCCAGTTCACTCTGCTGAACCTGGTGGCGGAAGGGACGGGTGTGATCACTGAAACGATCTTTGAAAACCGTTTTATGCACGTACCGGAACTGATCCGTATGGGCGCACACGCTGAGATCGAAAGTAATACCGTGATCTGTCATGGCGTAGAGAAACTGTCTGGTGCTCAGGTGATGGCAACCGATCTGCGTGCTTCTGCGAGCCTGGTGCTGGCAGGTTGTATTGCGGAAGGTACGACGCTCGTGGATCGTATTTATCACATCGATCGCGGCTATGAACGCATTGAAGATAAACTGCGCGCCCTGGGTGCAAATATTGAGCGTGTAAAAGGCGAGTAATCGTCCCGGCAGCCCCCTGCCACATTGACCGGGGGGTTGCTAGTCCCGTTTAGATGAGCGTCATTCCTGGCGCTCTTTTTCTTGTTTTTTCTGGCGCATCATGCGCGTTCTGTCGACAAATTCGTGCGTGATCGGGTCGTGGTAGCGCGATGGCCAGATAATCCAGGGGTCAGTGCCGAGTGCCGTAGCAATGATCAGTTCTCCCTTTGGCCAGGGGCGAGTCAGCGCATTTGCCAGGGTGGATGAACTCAGGCCATTACGGCGGGATTCTGCAGCAAGCGATGTTCCCTTTTTACGCAGCGCGGCGATGATATCGGCCGAGTGCCAGTCGGTAAATTTCTTATCCATTCAGCTATCCCTCTGTTCGGGTACATGTACGTCATTTCCTCTTAAATGACAGTGTTACTATACCTTCTTCGAACATCGGTTCTAAAAAGTTCGCATTACAGGAGGCAATATTCGGATTTTGCCAGGGCTTTAATCATGCGGCCTGTAAGCGGATTATTTAACAATTTGATGGATAAAAACTGGAGCTTATTGGAACTCTCTTTTCACGCAAAAGAGAGTTCATTGAGGATTATCGATCGCGCTGAACGGCAATATGCGCGAGCCCGATCAGGGCATCTCGCCATGGGCTGTCCGGGATGACCTGAAGTGCGGCGATCGCTTTATCGGCCTCTTCCTCTGCACGCTGGCGCGTCCATTCCAGGGAACCACAGGTTGCCATTGCTTCCAGTACTGGTTCCAGAAGGTGTCGGCCGTTTCCTTGCTCAATGGCTTCGCGGATAAGCTTAGCCTGCTCAGGGGTGCCGTTACGCATAGCATGCAGCAGCGGCAGCGTCGGTTTACCTTCGTTCAGGTCATCACCGACGTTCTTGCCGAGCGTTTCGCCGTCGGCGCTATAGTCGAGCAGATCGTCAATCAGCTGGAAGGCGGTGCCAAGGTAGCGCCCGTAATCCTGCAGCCCACGCTCCTGCTCGTCAGTACAGCCGGCCAGAATACCGGAGCACTGGGCAGCGGCCTCAAACAGACGGGCGGTTTTGCTGTAGATCACCCGCATGTAGCTCTCTTCGGTGATGTCCGGGTCGTTGACGTTCATCAGCTGCAGAACTTCACCTTCCGCGATGACGTTCACCGCTTTGGACATCACTTCCAGGATCTTCAACGATCCCAGGCTGGTCATCATCTGGAAAGCGCGCGTATAGATAAAATCGCCTACCAGTACGCTGGCTGCATTGCCGAACGCGGCGTTGGCAGTGGCTTTGCCACGACGCATATCGGACTCATCGACAACGTCATCATGCAGCAGCGTGGCGGTATGGATAAATTCGATCAGCGCTGCGATCGTTACGTGCGCGTTCTCCTGATAGCCGACCGCGCGGGCGGCCAGCACAGCGATCATCGGACGGATGCGTTTACCCCCGCCGCTGACGATGTAATAACCCAACTGATTGATTAGTTGAACGTCAGAATCGAGCTGTTCCAGGATCGCTGCATTCACACCCGCCATATCTTGCGCGGTTAACTCATTGATTTTTTCTAAATTCATCGCAAAAGCCGGGCTTTAAGTCCTGTTTACCACATATCAAATGGGCTAACGAAGGGTTCGGTTTATCAATAGTAGCGCTGATTGTACTGAAAAAACGCGGCAGATAAACGTTACCGTACGTGTTGTGTTTTTTTTCTTCATGTATTGACTGTAGCACTTGTCAAAGGCTCGCGTTTTGCGTAATATTCGCGCCCTATTGTGAATATTTATAGCGCACTCTGAATCACACGAGGATGTGCGCGGAAGCGGAGTTTATATGTACGCGGTTTTCCAAAGTGGTGGTAAACAACACCGAGTAAGCGAAGGTCAGACCGTTCGCCTGGAAAAGCTGGACATCGCAACTGGCGAATCTATTGAATTCGCTGAAGTTCTGATGATCGCAAACGGTGAAGAAGTCAAAATCGGCGTTCCTTTCGTTGATGGCGGCGTTATCAAAGCTGAAGTTGTTGCTCATGGTCGTGGCGAGAAAGTTAAAATCGTTAAGTTTCGTCGTCGTAAACACTACCGTAAGCAGCAGGGCCACCGTCAGTGGTTCACTGATGTGAAAATTACTGGCATCAGCGCCTAAGACCTGAGGAGAGATTTAAATGGCACATAAAAAGGCTGGCGGCTCCACACGTAACGGTCGCGATTCAGAAGCTAAACGCCTCGGCGTTAAGCGTTTCGGTGGCGAAACCGTTCTGGCGGGTAGCATCATCGTTCGTCAGCGTGGCACTAAGTTCCACGCGGGTAACAACGTAGGTTGCGGTCGTGACCACACTCTGTTTGCTAAAGCAGACGGTAAAGTGAAATTTGAAGTTAAAGGCCCGAACAACCGTAAATACATCAGCATTGTTGCTGAGTAAGGTTTTCTCGGTCCGGTAACGGATTAAAGCCCCGCAACGTGTTGCGGGGCTTTTTACATTGGAAACCCGGTAATTTTTTCGGTAGGGAAAACGGGCATGAAGCAGCAGGCCGGCATTGGTATTCTTTTGGCGCTCACTACCGCAATGTGCTGGGGTGCGCTGCCAATTGCAATGAAGCAGGTCCTAGAAGTGATGGAGCCGCCAACGGTGGTCTTCTACCGCTTCCTGATGGCCGGTATTGGATTGGGCATTATCCTTGCGCTAAAGGGTAAGCTTCCTCCGCTGCGCATCTTTCGCAAACCGCGCTGGCTGGTGCTGCTGGCGATTGCGACAGGCGGCCTGTTCGGGAACTTCATTCTGTTCAGTTCTTCCCTGCAATACCTCAGTCCCACGGCCTCGCAGGTTATTGGCCAGCTCTCGCCGGTAGGCATGATGGTTGCCAGCGTCTTTATCCTGAAAGAGAAGATGCGCGGCACGCAGATTATCGGGGCACTGATGCTGCTTTGCGGTCTGGTGTTGTTCTTCAATACCAGTCTGATAGAGATTTTTACCCGCCTGACGGATTACACCTGGGGTGTGATTTTTGGGGTGGGCGCGGCGGCGGTATGGGTAAGTTATGGCGTCGCGCAAAAGGTGTTATTACGCCGTCTGGCGTCACAGCAGATTCTGTTTTTGCTGTACACTTTATGTACTATTGCCCTGTTGCCACTGGCGAAGCCGGGAGTCATTTCCCAGTTAAGCGACTGGCAGCTGGCGTGTCTGATCTTTTGTGGTCTGAACACATTAGTGGGTTATGGCGCGCTGGCAGAAGCGATGGCGCGCTGGCAGGCAGCGCAGGTAAGTGCGCTGATTACGCTGACGCCACTGTTTACACTGTTATTTTCAGATTTATTATCAATGGCCTGGCCCGATTTCTTCGTCAAACCGATGTTAAACCTGTTGGCTTATCTCGGTGCGTTTGTCGTGGTTGCGGGCGCGATGTATTCCGCCATTGGTCATCGTCTTTGGGGACGTTGGCGCAAAAATGAAGCGGCCCCCGCTCAGGCGAATGATTTACGGAGAGTAAAATGAAGTTTGTTGATGAAGCAACGATCCTGGTCGTGGCAGGTGATGGCGGTAATGGTTGCGTAAGCTTCCGCCGCGAAAAATACATTCCCCGTGGCGGCCCTGACGGCGGCGACGGCGGCGACGGCGGTGACGTGTGGTTAGAGGCGGACGAAAACCTCAACACCCTGATCGATTACCGTTTCGAAAAATCATTCCGTGCTGAGCGCGGTCAGAATGGCCAGAGCCGTGACTGTACCGGTAAACGCGGAAAAGACGTCACGGTTAAAGTCCCTGTCGGAACGCGCGTTATCGATCAGGGTACTGGCGAAACCATGGGTGATATGACCAAGCATGGTCAGCGCCTGATGGTCGCTAAAGGCGGTTGGCATGGTCTGGGTAACACCCGTTTCAAATCCTCCGTTAACCGTACCCCGCGTCAGAAGACGATGGGTACGCCGGGTGATAAGCGCGATCTGCAGCTGGAACTGATGCTGCTGGCGGACGTGGGTATGCTGGGGATGCCAAACGCAGGTAAATCCACCTTTATCCGTGCTGTCTCTGCGGCCAAACCAAAAGTGGCCGACTATCCGTTTACCACCCTGGTCCCCAGCCTCGGCGTAGTGCGTATGGACAACGAGAAGAGCTTCGTCGTGGCCGATATCCCGGGCCTGATCGAAGGCGCTGCCGAAGGGGCTGGCTTGGGTATTCGCTTCCTGAAGCACCTTGAGCGTTGCCGCGTTCTGCTGCACCTCATCGATATCGATCCTATCGACGGTTCCGATCCGGTGGAAAACGCCCGTATTATTATCGGCGAGCTGGAAAAATACAGCGACAAACTGGCTGCCAAGCCGCGCTGGCTGGTCTTCAACAAGATCGACCTGATGGATAAAGCGGAAGCCGAAGCGAAGGCGAAAGCCATTGCCGAAGCGATGGGCTGGGAAGACAAGTACTATCTCATCTCCGCCGCAAGCCAGATGGGCGTGAAAGAGCTGTGCTGGGATGTGATGACCTTCATCATCGAGAACCCGGTAACGCAGGCAGAAGAAGCGAAACAGCCTGAGAAAGTCGAATTCATGTGGGATGACTACCACCGTCAGCAGCTTGAAGAGCAGGTGGAAGAAGACGACGAAGAGTGGGATGACGACTGGGATGAAGATGACGAAGAAGGCGTCGAATTCATCTATAAGCGTTAAGACCGTCAAGAGCCCCCTTATCAAGGGGGCTTTTTAATTCAGTGTTTCTGGCAGCCAGCAGGTGACTATCAAGCCGCCTTCGGGGCGATTCTCCAGCGTCAGCTTGCCGCGATGCAGCTGTACAATACGCTGAACGATGCTCAGCCCCAGCCCGCTTCCGCCATAGCGTTGATCGATGCGGCGAAACGGCTCGGTAATCGACTGGCGATGGGCTTCATCTATGCCAGGCCCCTGATCGCTGACGCTCACCTGCGTACCGCCGTCGACCTCCTGCATGGCGACTTCAATAGTGGTTCCCGCCGGGCTGTAACGCACTGCGTTTTCCAGCAAATTGCGCAACATTAGCCGTAACAGGATTGCATCGCCCTGTACGTTCTGTGGGCTCGCCTGCGGCCAGATGAGGGTATGGCTTTTTACCTCATTCTCCAGCGCCAGCGGCGCAATAATGGCTTCGCTCCAGTTAACCGTGTCGTAGTGGCCGCTGGCCATAGCTTGACCCGCCCGGGCCAGCATTAGCAGCTGCTCTACGGTATGCATCAGTTGATCGATTCGGGTAATCAGCGTCGTCGCCTGAGGCGAGCCTGACTGCGCCATCAGCTCCAGATGCAGGCGAATACCCGCCAGCGGCGTACGCAGCTCATGTGCGGCATCAGCGGTGAACAGGCGCTCCTGCTGAATGGTTTGATCCAGCCGGGCGAGCAGTTGATTCAGCGAGGTGGTGACGGCGCCTATTTCCTCCATATCGGAGTACATCGGCAGCGGCGTAAGATTATCGGCAGAACGGTTCGCAAGGCTGGTGCGTAGCTGATTCAGCGGACGGGTGATCCAGCTGACGGCCCAGAAAGAGAAGAGCAGGGTAAACCCGACCATCACCAGCGAAGGGACCAGCAACGAGGCGATCGCCTCCCGGATCTCTTTCTCGACATGCTGGTTGCGGGATTTTGCCGACAGCGTCTCGCTCACCAGAAAGCTAATTTGCTCCCGGCTCTCATGCCAGAGCCAGATGACGCTGATCAGTTGAAAGAAAAGCAGAATGACTGCCAACAGCACCATCAGACGACGGCGCATGCTGTTCATTTTTGACTCTCAAGGCGATATCCCACGCCGCGTACCGTTTTGATTCGGTCTTTGCCCAACTTGCGTCGCAGATTATGAATATGCACCTCCAGCGTATTAGAGCCGGGATCGTCCTGCCAGGAGTAAATATCCTGCTGCAAGGTTTCCCGGTGGACGGTCTGACCGGTGCGCATAATCAGCCGGGTTAGCAGAGCAAACTCTTTAGGGGTCACTTCGACCGGCTGGGATTGCTGTAAAACCTGCTGGGTTTGCAGATTTAACGTCAGATCGCCATCGCTGAGCAGGTTATCGCTGTGCCCCTGGTAGCGCCGGATCAACGCTCTGGCGCGCGCCTGAAGTTCTGCCAGCGCAAAGGGCTTCACCAGATAGTCATCGGCACCGGAGTCCAGGCCGTTAATCCGGTCTTCCAGCGCGTCGCGGGCGGTCAGGATCAGCACAGGATTATCGATACCCCGTCGGCGCCACTGGCTTAGCAGGGTGGCGCCGTCTTTATCGGGCAGGCCAAGATCGAGGATCACCAGGCTGTATTCGCCGCTCTGGATAAGGCAATCAGCTTCGGCGGCGGTACCCGCGCAATCAAGCGTGTAACCTTCAGCCGAGAGCGCCAGCGCCAGTCCTTCCTGTAACAGCAGATCGTCTTCAACAATGAGTAATTTCATCGCTAGTTGTTCTGATAAATGTCCTTGTAAAGCCGGCTTTCAAAGCGCACCAGCGGGATACGGCGGTTACGCTGGTCGGCAGGTTCCACCGCGTAGCCAGAAAGATACTGCACAAATGCCATCCGCTGTCCGCTGGCGGTGGTAATAAACCCGGCAAGGTTATACACCCCCTGCAGGGAGCCCGTTTTGGCGGAGACTTTGCCATCGACGCCCGCGGCGTGCAGGCCCGCACGGTACTGCAGGGAGCCGTCATAACCGGCAAGCGGCAGCATTGAGATAAAGTTTAGTTCAGTGTCGTGCTGAGCAATGTACTGAAGGACCTGCATCATGGTGGCAGGAGAGATCAGGTTATGGCGCGACAGACCCGAACCATCGACCGCGATGGTGTTGCCAAGATCGATGCCAGCCTGCTGGCGGAGGATCTGACGAACCGCATCTGAACCGGCACGCCAGGTGCCAGGTACGCCAAAGCGGGCATGCCCAATCATGCGAAATACGGTATCGGCGATCATGTTGTCCGATTTTTTCAGCATGATCTTCAGCAGATCGTGCAGCGGCGCCGACTGCTTACTGGCAATCACGGTGCCGGGCTCGTTGCTCTGCGTCTGACGCAGCAGGGTACCGCTGTAAGTGATGTTGGCCTGCTTCAGTTCATTCTTGAGGATCGCCCCGGCATAGCTTGCGCCATCCTGAATGGCGAAGGCCAGCGGCAGTGGATCGGCCCGCTGCGTCAGGCAGCCGGTCAGGGTAAAGCGGTTCAAATCGCCCGGGACGACATCCAGTTCGCAGTATTGCGCTTCCGGGGAACCTTTCGCCAGGGTACGCACCTGGCTGAACATGTTGACCGGATAGTAAGAGGCCACCCGAATGAAGGCTAAATCGTTCGGTTTGGGCGCGCTATATAACGAAATGGAGAAGCAGTTGCGATCGACGATCGCGGCCGCGGGCGGGGCGCTAAAGCACTGAGTCATATCATTCCACGGCCAGCCGGGGGCTTTATCGTGGCTGGCAAAAATGGACGTATCGATAAGCACATTGCCTTCAATGCGCTGTACGCCAGACTTCTTTAGCACGGCGACCATGTTGCGGATATCCTGACGCTTAAATGTCGGATCGCCGCCAAAACGGGCAATAAGATCGCCTTTCAGCACGCCGTTCTCAATGTTGCCTTTGCTTTCAAGCGTGGTCGTAAAACGAAAGTCGGGCCCAAGCTGCAGCAGGGCAGCCAGCGCCGTGATCACCTTTTGGGTACTGGCAGGCAGTGCCATCTGCTGGCTGTGATAATCAATCTCAGGCGCCTGAGCCCCCACCTTTTGCACGACCAGGGCAAGATTGGCGCCATCGGGCAGCTGATTAATATACTCATCAACGTTCGCTGCCTGGACAGTGAACGCAATAGTGGTGGTCAATCCGATGATAAATCTGGAAAATCGCATAATCTCGCGCTAACAACCCGGAAACAAACCGTCATACTACGGCCCAACGCCCTGTAAAGTAAACGATGACCCATACTGAACTTCGCGTTAAAATACGTATCAAACTGAAAAATTGCTGCTGACCTGGAACATTGTTTCCGGGTCAGTTTTCTTTTGCTTCTGACCTGTGCCAGGCTGTGATGCCTGCGGGGCCAGTAGTCGGGTCGGTTAACCGTACCTAACAGGAATGTCAAAGAGGTATAACAAATGCAAGCTATTCCGATGACCTTACGTGGTGCTGAAAAACTGCGTGAAGAGCTGGATTTTTTGAAATCTGTTCGCCGCCCTGAAATCATCGCCGCCATTGCGGAAGCACGTGAGCATGGCGATCTGAAAGAGAATGCTGAGTATCACGCCGCGCGTGAGCAGCAGGGGTTCTGCGAAGGGCGTATCAAAGATATCGAAGCCAAGCTGTCAAATGCGCAGGTGATTGATATCACAAAAATGCCAAATAACGGACGCGTGATTTTTGGCTCTACCGTCACCGTGATCAACCTGGATACAGACGAAGAGGTCTCCTACCGCATCGTGGGTGATGACGAGGCTGATTTTAAGCAGAATCTGATCTCAGTAAACTCGCCAATCGCACGCGGTCTGGTGGGGAAAGAGCAGGACGATGTCGTCACCATCCGTACGCCAGGCGGCGAAGTGGAATTCGAAATTACCAAGGTTGATTACCTGTAATTCGCATCCCCGGACAGATGTTGATAGATTGTAAAGATAGGAAAAAGGCCGCATAGCGGCCTTTTATCAACTCAAGGAGCATGGCATTTTGCTCACCTGCTAAAGAAAAACCCCTCGTTTTACACAGTAAATGTGTTCAATTCAGGATAATCTTAGCGTGGCAGCGAGATTTTACGCTCTTTAGATGGGCGGTAGAGCACCAGCGTTTTACCGATGACCTGTACATTACAGGCGCCGGTCTCGCGCACGATTGCTTCCACGATCAAGGTCTTGGTGTCTCTGTCTTCAGAGGCGATTTTCACCTTGATTAATTCGTGGTGCTCCAGCGCTTGTTCAATCTCGGCCAGTACCCCTTCGGTCAAACCATTGTTGCCAAGCATAACTACAGGCTTGAGCGGATGTGCCAGACCTTTAAGGTGCTGTTTTTGTTTAGTACTCAGATTCATCGTATATTTTTGCTTACGTTGGGATTGAAAACGGTTCATTCTACCGCCATCTCCCTAATATCGCCAAATTGCTGAGTGGAAATTTACACCACAGGCTACGATGAACCAGGACGGAAAGTTAAATGACAGGTAAAAAGCGTTCTGCTAGCTCGAGCCGCTGGCTCCAGGAACACTTTAGCGATAAATATGTTCAACAGGCACAGAAAAAGGGGTTACGTTCCCGTGCCTGGTTTAAACTTGATGAAATACAGCAAAGTGACAAACTCTTTAAACCGGGGATGACAGTTGTTGACCTCGGTGCAGCGCCCGGTGGATGGTCGCAATATGCGGTAACGCAAATCGGCGGAACGGGCCGAATTATCGCCTGCGATCTTTTACCTATGGATCCTATCGTTGGTGTGGACTTCCTTCAGGGCGATTTTCGTGATGAATTAGTACTGAAAGCGTTACTTGAACGGGTAGGTGACAGTAAAGTTCAGGTTGTCATGTCCGATATGGCGCCAAATATGTGTGGAACACCGGCGGTGGATATCCCCCGCTCCATGTATCTGGTAGAACTGGCGTTAGAAATGTGTCGTGATGTATTAGCGCCGGGTGGTAGTTTTTTAGTAAAGGTGTTCCAGGGCGAAGGTTTCGAGGAGTATCTGAAGGAAATTCGCTCCCTGTTTACGAAGGTCAAAGTTCGTAAACCGGACTCTTCGCGTGCGCGTTCACGTGAAGTGTATATTGTAGCGACCGGGCGAAAATGATAACCGGTGAATTTCAGGCGAAAGTTTGAAATAAATCGGATACAGAGTATCCTGACGCTGTTTTTAACACAGTTGTAATAAGAGGTTAATCCCTTGAGTGACATGGCGAAAAACCTAATACTCTGGCTGGTCATTGCCGTTGTGCTGATGTCAGTATTCCAGAGCTTTGGGCCCAGCGAGTCTAATGGCCGTAAGGTGGACTACTCTACCTTCCTGCAAGAGGTCAACCAGGATCAGGTTCGCGAAGCGCGTATCAACGGACGTGAGATCAACGTTACCAAGAAAGATAGTAACCGTTACACGACTTACATTCCGGTGAACGATCCTAAGCTGCTTGATAACCTGCTGACTAAAAACGTTAAGGTTGTCGGCGAGCCGCCGGAAGAGCCAAGCCTGCTGGCTTCTATCTTCATCTCCTGGTTCCCGATGCTGCTGCTTATCGGCGTCTGGATCTTCTTTATGCGTCAGATGCAGGGCGGCGGTGGCAAAGGCGCCATGTCGTTCGGCAAGAGCAAGGCGCGTATGCTGACGGAAGACCAGATCAAAACCACTTTTGCTGACGTTGCAGGTTGCGACGAAGCGAAAGAAGAGGTGGGTGAACTGGTTGAATACCTGCGTGAGCCGAGCCGTTTCCAGAAACTGGGCGGTAAGATCCCGAAAGGCGTTCTGATGGTAGGTCCTCCTGGTACCGGTAAAACCCTGCTGGCGAAAGCCATCGCAGGTGAAGCGAAGGTGCCGTTCTTTACCATTTCCGGTTCTGACTTCGTTGAAATGTTCGTGGGTGTGGGTGCATCTCGTGTGCGTGACATGTTCGAACAGGCCAAGAAAGCCGCACCGTGCATCATCTTCATCGATGAAATCGACGCCGTAGGCCGCCAGCGTGGCGCGGGCCTGGGCGGTGGTCACGATGAACGTGAACAGACGCTGAACCAGATGCTGGTTGAGATGGATGGCTTTGAAGGTAACGAAGGCATTATCGTTATCGCCGCAACTAACCGTCCGGACGTTCTTGACCCTGCGCTGCTGCGTCCAGGTCGTTTTGACCGTCAGGTTGTGGTTGGTCTGCCAGACGTTCGTGGCCGTGAGCAGATCCTGAAAGTGCATATGCGTCGCGTACCGCTCTCTCCGGACATCGATGCGGCAATTATTGCACGTGGTACGCCGGGCTTCTCCGGTGCCGATCTGGCTAACCTGGTGAACGAAGCTGCACTGTTTGCTGCCCGTGGCAACAAGCGTGTGGTCTCCATGGTGGAGTTCGAGAAAGCGAAAGACAAAATCATGATGGGTGCGGAACGTCGCTCCATGGTGATGACGGAAGCGCAGAAAGAGTCCACGGCTTACCACGAAGCGGGTCACGCGATTATCGGTCGCCTGGTGCCGGAACACGATCCGGTGCATAAAGTGACGATTATTCCACGTGGCCGTGCGCTTGGCGTAACGTTCTTCCTGCCGGAAGGCGATGCTATCAGTGCCAGCCGCCAGAAACTGGAAAGCCAGATTTCAACCCTCTACGGTGGTCGTCTGGCAGAAGAGATTATCTACGGTGTGGAACATGTTTCGACCGGTGCGTCTAACGACATTAAAGTCGCGACCAACCTGGCGCGTAACATGGTGACCCAGTGGGGCTTCTCCGACAAACTTGGTCCGCTGCTCTATGCGGAAGAAGAAGGCGAAGTGTTCCTTGGCCGCAGCGTGGCGAAAGCGAAACATATGTCCGATGAGACAGCTCGTATCATCGACCAGGAAGTGAAAGCGCTGATTGAACGTAACTACGGTCGCGCCCGTCAGATCCTGAATGACAATATGGATATCCTGCACGCCATGAAAGATGCGCTCATGAAATATGAGACCATCGATGCGCCGCAGATTGATGACCTGATGGCTCGCCGTGATGTTCGTCCGCCTGCGGGCTGGGAAGATCCAGGTGCCTCTAACAACTCTGACAACAACGGTACGCCACGTGCGCCGCGTCCGGTCGATGAACCGCGTACGCCAAACCCGGGTAACACCATGTCAGAACAGTTGGGCGATAAATAAGCCACCGCTGTCAATGATCTTCTCTTAACCTGAAACCCTGGGGCTTGCCCCGGGGTTTTTCTTGTCTGCTTAACCAAAAATCAGGGACTTGCTATGAAACTCTTCGCCCAGGATTCTTATCTCGATCTTTCTCATCCCCATGTGATGGGGATCCTGAACGTCACGCCAGACTCTTTTTCCGATGGCGGCACGCATAACTCGCTTATTGATGCGGTCAGGCATGCGAATCTGATGATCAACGCTGGCGCGACGATCATCGACGTAGGTGGAGAGTCAACGCGACCTGGGGCTGCGGATGTCAGTGTTGATGAAGAGTTATCGCGCGTTATCCCGGTCGTTGAGGCGATAGCCCAGCGTTTCGAAGTCTGGATCTCTGTCGATACCTCCAAACCTGAGGTGATTCGCGAATCGGCAAGAGTGGGCGCTCACATTATCAATGACGTTCGCTCCCTCACCGAGCCCGGTGCGCTTGAAGCGGCTGCCGAGACCGGTTTACCGGTATGCCTGATGCATATGCAGGGCCAGCCGAAAACCATGCAGGATGCGCCGAAATACAGCGACGTGTTTGCCGATGTGAACCGCTACTTTGAAGAGCATATTGCGCGCTGTGAACGTGCCGGTATCGCAAAAGCGAAATTGCTGCTCGACCCGGGCTTCGGTTTCGGTAAAAATCTCTCTCACAACTACGAACTTCTTGCGCGCTTATCGGAGTTTCACCATTTTGGCCTGCCACTGCTGGTCGGAATGTCGAGAAAATCCATGATAGGCCAACTGCTTAACGTTGGGCCATCAGAACGTCTGAGTGGCAGCCTGGCCCGTGCGGTGATTGCAGCGATGCAGGGAGCACATATAATTCGCGTCCATGACGTAAAAGAAACAGCAGAAGCCATGCGAGTGGTGGAAGCCACACTGGCAACTAAGGAAAACTCCCGCTATGAGTAATCGTAAATTTTTTGGTACCGACGGCATTCGTGGACGCGTGGGCGATGCGCCAATCACTCCTGAGTTTGTACTGAAGTTAGGCTGGGCGGCTGGCAAGGTGCTGGCAAGCCACGGGTCGCGCAAAATCATTATCGGTAAAGATACGCGTATTTCCGGTTACATGCTCGAATCCGCACTGGAAGCGGGTCTGTCTGCCGCTGGGCTCTCCGCCTCTTTCACGGGCCCTATGCCGACCCCCGCAGTGGCCTATCTGACCCGCGCGTTCCGTGCCGAAGCGGGCATCGTGATCTCTGCCTCGCATAACCCGTTCTACGATAACGGCATCAAATTCTTCTCCATTGACGGCACCAAACTGCCGGATGACGTTGAAGAAGCGATTGAAGCGGAAATGGAAAAAGAGCTGACCTGCGTTGACTCCGCTGAGCTGGGTAAAGCCAGCCGTATCGTCGATGCTGCGGGTCGCTACATTGAATTTTGCAAAGGCACCTTCCCGAACGAACTCAGCCTGGGTCATCTGAAAATCGTGGTGGACTGCGCTAACGGTGCAACCTACCACATCGCCCCTAACGTATTCCGCGAACTGGGCGCGCAGGTTGTTGCCATCGGTTGCGAGCCAAACGGTCTGAATATCAATGCCGAGGTAGGTGCAACGGATGTTCGCGCTCTGCAGGCGCGCGTACTGGCGGAGAAGGCCGATCTCGGGATTGCTTACGATGGCGATGGTGACCGCGTCATCATGGTTGACCATGAAGGCAATAAAGTCGATGGCGACCAGATCCTCTATATCATCGCCCGCGAAGGGCTGCGTCAGGGACAGCTGCGCGGTGGCGCCGTTGGAACGCTGATGAGCAACATGGGCCTGGAGCTGGCGCTCAAGCAGTTGGGTATCCCGTTTGTGCGCGCCAAGGTTGGCGACCGTTACGTACTGGAAAAACTGCAGGAGAAAGGCTGGCGCATCGGTGCGGAGAACTCCGGTCACGTGATCCTGCTCGATAAAACCACTACCGGTGACGGGATCGTGGCGAGCCTGCAGGTTGTGGCAGCGATGGTGCGTAACCATATGTCCCTGCACGATCTGTGCAGTGGGATGAAAATGTTCCCGCAGATCCTGGTCAATGTTCGCTTTACGGCAGGTAAGGGCGATCCACTGGAAAACGAGAATGTGAAAGCGGTGATGGCTGAAGTGGAAGCGGCGTTGGGCTCCCGTGGCCGCGTTCTGCTGCGTAAGTCGGGTACCGAACCGCTGATCCGTGTGATGGTGGAAGGGGAAGACGAAGCGCAGGTCACCGAGTTTGCCCATCGCATCGCTGATGCGGTAAAAGCTGCGTAACCTCTGGTAAGTGTCTAAAAAGGCGGCTTATGCCGCCTTTGTTTTGTACAGTTATGGCGGTTTTGCTGTTTTTTTCCGCACTTGATACAATGAGCTGAAATTGCCCTTGCGAAGGTCATTCGCTTTGGTTAGTATTCACACCCGCTTCAGTGGGAAAGCAAAATTCCTGCTTATTGGTTGAAGCATTGGTATGCGGCAAATCCGCAAGGAACAGGTTGATTATGTACGAAGCTCTTTTGGTTGTTTTCCTTATTGTAGCCATCGCTCTGGTAGCGCTGATCATGCTGCAGCAAGGTAAAGGCGCTGATATGGGGGCCTCTTTTGGAGCAGGCGCTTCTGGTACGCTGTTCGGTTCAAGTGGTTCTGGTAACTTCATGACCCGCGCAACGGCGATTCTGGCAACGCTGTTTTTCATCATCAGTCTGGCGCTTGGCAATATCAATAGCAACAAGATCAACAAAGGAAGCGAGTGGGATAATCTGAGCGCGCCAGCGAAATCTGAGCAGACTCAGCCAGCTGCACCGGCTAAGCCGACCAGCGATATCCCGCAGTAAGAGTAGTATCTGTGCTGAGGTGGTGGAATTGGTAGACACGCTACCTTGAGGTGGTAGTGCCCTAACGGGCTTGTGGGTTCGAGTCCCATCCTCAGTACCAATATTCCGAGAGAAAGACGTCGAAAGACGTCTTTTTTTTCGTCTGTACGTTGTCTTTTCGTAGGCCCGGCAAGCGTTGCACCGCGGCGGAAAGACAGCGGGGGCACTGCGCTTGCCCGCCCTTCACGTCACGAAATTCGGCAATAAAAAAGGCGCCCTCAGGCGCCTTTTGCATCTTAATTCGCGATTACTGCTTATCGCTGTTTTCCAGATTCTCAACCTGCGGCAGGCCATTGCCGGTGGAGACGGAGAGCAGGCCATTTTCGGTATAGGTGAACAGCTTGGCGCGGGTATCGGTGATATCCAGATTGCGCATCGTCAGCTGACCGATACGATCGTCTGGCGAGAAGACAGAATCACCTTTTTCCATGGTCAGACGCTCTGGCTGGTAGGTCAGGTTGTCAGAGACCGTATTCAGAATCGAGTAGTCATTGCCGCGACGCAGTTCTAAGGTCACTTCACCGGTGATGGCGCTCGCCACCCAACGCTGCAGGGCATCACGCAGCATCAGCGCCTGCGGATCGAACCAGCGGCCCTGGTACAGCAGTTTACCTAACTGGCGACCGTGGGAGTGATACTGCTCGATGGTATCTTCGTTATGAATGCCGGTCAGCAGACGCTCGTAAGCGATGTGCAGCAGCGCCATCCCCGGGGCTTCATAGATGCCACGGCTCTTCGCTTCGATGATACGGTTTTCAATCTGATCGCTCATACCCAGACCGTGACGGCCACCAATGCGGTTAGCTTCCAGCATCAGTTCCACGTCGTCAGAGAAGGTCTGACCGTTCAGGGCAACCGGGTGGCCGCGTTCAAAACGCACGGTCACTTCTTCTGCCTGGATGTTGACGTTTTCGTCCCAGAACTTCACGCCCATGATCGGGTTGACGATCTTCACGCTGGAGTTCAGGTATTCCAGGTCTTTTGCTTCGTGGGTAGCACCCAGCATGTTGGAGTCGGTTGAATAGGCTTTCTCGACCGACATCTTGTAATCGAAACCGCAGGCGATCATAAATTCAGACATTTCATGACGGCCGCCCAGCTCATCGATGAAATCGGTATCGAGCCACGGCTTGTAAATCTGCAGCTCGGCGTTAGTCAGCAGACCGTAACGGTAGAAGCGCTCGATATCGTTGCCTTTATAGGTACTGCCGTCGCCCCAGATGTTGACGCCATCCTCTTTCATGGCAGCAACCAGCATGGTGCCGGTAACGGCACGGCCCAGCGGCGTGGTGTTGAAATAGGTCAGGCCGCCGGTGGTGTTATGGAAAGCGCCGCACTGAATAGCAGCGATACCTTCGGCAACCAGCTGCTTACGGCAGTCAATCAGGCGTGCGTTCTCGGCACCGTACTCCATGGCGCGACGCGGGATGGCTTCGTAATCGTCCTCATCCGGCTGACCCAGGTTCGCAGTATATGCATACGGAACCGCTCCCTTCTGGCGCATCCACAGCAGTGCAGCGCTGGTGTCCAGACCGCCGGAAAAAGCGATGCCAATACGTTGTCCTTGCGGAAGATGCTTGAGAATCGTCGTCATAAAATAAAACCCTGCTTGATTGACTGATGAGTGAACGCTTCACTCTAAAATGCATGTTTATGCAGAATAAGTGAGTTTTCATTTAATCATCTTTTGGCAAGTACCGAAAGAGATTCATGTATTTTTTGTAAAAATTTCCCGCCTGAATCGCTGCTGTTCACAGGGTTGACAGCGGGGGTACGCTATCAATATACTGTATGCCGATTTTACGTCCCGTCCTCGGTACCAAATCCCAGCATTATTTGCATTTTTTACCCACAGCGAGTAGAATTTGCCACGTTTCAGGCGCGGGGTGGAGCAGCCTGGTAGCTCGTCGGGCTCATAACCCGAAGGTCGTCGGTTCAAATCCGGCCCCCGCAACCACTTTCCTATAAAGTCCTTTTTCAAATATACTGTGAAGACTTAGCGCCTTCGTAGCTGGATTTGAAAAAATTCTTTTTGAAAGTGCTCCAGGCCACAGTTGTGGCTATAGGGTTCAGTTATCTAAAGCCCCGATTTATCGGGGTTTTTTGTTATCTGACTACAGAATAACTGGGCTTTATGCCCTTTTTTTACGTCTTGGGGGTGGGCTTGTCCACATTAGAGCAAAAATTAACAGAGATGATTACAGCACCGGTCGAAGCACTGGGCTACGAACTGGTCGGCATCGAATTCGTTCGGGGTCGTACATCCACGCTGCGCATCTATATTGATAGTGAAGATGGCATCAATGTTGATGATTGTGCTGATGTCAGCCACCAGGTGAGTGCGGTTCTTGACGTTGAAGATCCCATTACTGTTGCCTACAACCTGGAAGTTTCCTCGCCTGGTCTCGACAGACCAATGTTCACGGCTGAACACTACACGCGCTTTACTGGTGAAGAAGTGGCTCTCGTTCTGCGCATGGCCGTACAGAACCGCCGTAAATGGCAAGGCGTTATTAAAGCCGTTGATGGTGAGATGATCACGGTTACAGTCGAAGGCAAAGATGAAGTGTTCGCGCTGAGTAATATCCAGAAGGCGAACCTGGTTCCCCACTTTTAACAGTCTGGATTGAGGTGAAAAGCCCGCGATGAACAAAGAAATTTTGGCTGTTGTTGAAGCCGTTTCCAACGAGAAAGCCCTGCCGCGTGAGAAAATTTTCGAAGCGCTGGAAAGTGCACTGGCTACGGCAACCAAGAAAAAATATGAACAAGAGATCGATGTCCGCGTTGAAATCGATCGCAAAAGCGGTGACTTCGATACTTTCCGTCGTTGGCTTATCGTTGAAGAAGTGACCCAACCCACGAAGGAAATCACCCTCGAAGCGGCACGTTTCGAAGATGAAAGCCTGAACATTGATGATTACGTTGAAGATCAGATCGAATCTGTGACCTTCGACCGTATCACCACGCAGACCGCGAAACAGGTTATCGTACAGAAAGTACGTGAAGCTGAGCGTGCGATGGTTGTTGACCAGTTCCGCGAGCACGAAGGTGAGATCATCACCGGCGTGGTGAAGAAAGTTAACCGCGACAACATCTCCCTGGATCTGGGTAACAACGCGGAAGCGGTTATCCTGCGTGAGGATATGCTGCCACGCGAAAACTTCCGTCCGGGCGACCGTATTCGCGGCGTACTCTATTCCGTGCGTCCAGAAGCCCGCGGTGCTCAGCTGTTCGTGACCCGTTCTAAGCCTGAGATGCTGATCGAACTGTTCCGCATCGAAGTGCCGGAAATCGGCGAAGAAGTTATCGAGATTAAAGCAGCTGCCCGCGATCCGGGTTCCCGTGCGAAAATCGCGGTGAAAACCAACGACAAACGTATCGATCCGGTCGGTGCTTGCGTTGGTATGCGTGGCGCGCGCGTTCAGGCCGTTTCGACTGAACTCGGCGGCGAGCGTATTGATATCGTTCTGTGGGACGACAACCCGGCGCAGTTCGTGATTAACGCGATGGCCCCGGCTGATGTTGCCTCTATCGTCGTCGACGAAGATAAGCACACCATGGATATCGCCGTTGAAGCCGGTAACCTGGCACAGGCGATTGGCCGTAACGGTCAGAACGTCCGTCTGGCGTCGCAGCTGAGCGGCTGGGAACTCAACGTGATGACCGTTGACGACCTGCAGGCGAAGCACCAGGCTGAAGCCCATGCAGCGATTGATACCTTCACTAAGCATCTGGACATTGACGAAGAGTTCGCCACCGTTCTGGTTGAAGAAGGCTTCTCTACGCTGGAAGAACTGGCCTATGTGCCAATGAAAGAACTGCTGGAAATTGACGGTCTGGATGAAGCCACCGTTGAAGCCCTGCGTGAACGCGCTAAAAACGCACTGACCACCCTGGCACTGGCTCAGGAAGAAAGCCTTGGTGATAACAAGCCGGCTGATGACCTGCTGAATCTGGAAGGTCTTGATCGTGCGATCGCGTTCAAGCTGGCTGCCCGTGGTGTTTGTACGCTGGAAGATCTCGCTGAGCAAGGCGTTGATGACCTGGCCGATATCGAAGGTTTAACCGACGAGAAAGCCGGCGAACTCATCATGGCCGCACGTAATATCTGCTGGTTCGGCGACGAAGCGTAATAAACTGTAGCAGGAAGGAACAGCATGACTGATGTAACTGTAAAAACGCTGGCTGCTGAGATTCAGACCTCCGTGGATCGCCTGGTACAGCAATTTGCTGATGCAGGGATCCCGAAGTCCGCTGATGACTCGGTGACCGCGCAAGAAAAACAAACCTTGTTAACGCATCTGAACCGTGAACATGGTTCAACGCCTGACAAGTTAACGCTGCAGCGCAAAACGCGTAGCACGTTAAACATTCCAGGTACCGGTGGAAAAAGCAAATCGGTACAAATCGAAGTCCGCAAGACGCGCACCTTTGTAAAACGTGATCCGCAAGAGGCAGAGCGCCTCGCTGCGGAAGAGCAGGCACAGCGTGAAGCGGAAGAGCAAGCCCAGCGTGAGGCGGAAGAAAACGCCAAACGTGAGGCAGTATTAAAAGCTGAACGTGAGGCCGCAGAAAAAGCGAAACGTGACGCCGCTGAAAAAGCGAAGCGCGACGCTGCGGAAAAAGACAAAGTGAGCAATCAACAGACTGACGATATGACCAAAACCGCCCAGGCAGAAAAAGCCCGCCGTGAAAATGAAGCAGCTGAGCTGAAGCGTAAAGCGGAAGAAGAAGCCCGCCGCAAGCTCGAAGAAGAAGCCCGTCGCGTTGCTGAAGAAGCGCGCCGTATGGCAGAAGAGAACGAGAAAAACGGTGTGAATACCGCTGAACCGTCCGAAGACACCAGCGACTATCACGTCACTACCTCCCAGCACGCGCGTCAGGCAGAAGATGACAACGACCGTGAAGTTGAAGGTGGTCGTGGCCGCACGCGTAGTGCAAAAGCCGCGCGTCCAGCCAAAAAAGGCAACAAGCACGCCGAATCTAAAGCTGACCGTGAAGAAGCACGTGCTGCCGTTCGCGGTGGTAAAGGCGGCAAGCGTAAAGGTTCCGCTCTGCAGCAGGGCTTCCAGAAGCCAGCGCAGGCTGTTAACCGTGACGTTGTGATCGGCGAAACCATCACCGTTGGCGATCTGGCTAACAAGATGGCGGTTAAAGGCTCTCAGGTCATCAAAGCGATGATGAAGCTGGGCGCAATGGCGACCATCAACCAGGTTATCGACCAGGAAACCGCACAGCTGGTTGCCGAAGAGATGGGCCACAAAGTTATCCTGCGTCGTGAAAACGAGCTGGAAGAAGCGGTAATGAGCGACCGTGACACTGGCGCAGCAGCTGAGCCGCGTGCACCAGTTGTGACCATCATGGGTCACGTTGACCACGGTAAAACCTCTCTGCTGGACTACATTCGTTCTACGAAGGTTGCCTCCGGCGAAGCAGGCGGCATTACCCAGCACATCGGTGCATACCATGTAGAAACCGATAATGGGATGATCACCTTCCTGGATACCCCGGGGCACGCCGCGTTTACCTCCATGCGTGCACGTGGTGCTCAGGCAACGGATATCGTTGTTCTGGTTGTCGCAGCAGACGATGGCGTCATGCCACAGACCATCGAAGCTATCCAGCACGCGAAAGCGGCGCAGGTGCCTCTGGTTGTTGCAGTGAACAAAATCGATAAGCCAGAAGCGGACATGGATCGCGTTAAAAACGAACTGTCCCAGTACGGTGTTATGCCGGAAGAGTGGGGCGGTGAGTCTCAGTTCATCCCGGTTTCTGCAAAAGTGGGTACCGGTATCGATGACCTGCTGAACGCTATCCTGCTGCAGGCTGAAGTTCTGGAGCTGAAAGCGGTTCGCAATGGTATGGCGAGCGGTGCGGTAATCGAATCCTTCCTGGATAAAGGCCGTGGCCCGGTTGCGACCGTTCTGGTACGTGAAGGTACCCTGAACAAAGGCGACATCGTGCTGTGTGGCTTCGAATATGGCCGTGTTCGTGCAATGCGTGACGAACTGGGTCGCGAAGTGCTGGAAGCAGGTCCATCCATTCCTGTGGAAATCCTGGGTCTCTCCGGTGTTCCGGCTGCCGGTGATGAAGTGACCGTTGTTCGTGACGAGAAGAAAGCGCGTGAAGTTGCGCTGTACCGTCAGGGCAAATTCCGTGAAGTTAAACTGGCTCGTCAGCAGAAATCTAAACTCGAGAACATGTTCGCCAACATGACCGAAGGCGAAGTTCACGAAGTAAACGTGGTTCTGAAGGCCGACGTTCAGGGTTCTGTGGAAGCGATCTCCGACTCTTTACTGAAACTCTCTACCGACGAAGTGAAAGTGAAGATCATCGGTTCCGGCGTAGGTGGTATCACCGAAACCGACGCAACCCTGGCTGCAGCGTCCAACGCGATTCTGGTTGGCTTCAACGTGCGTGCCGATGCCTCTGCGCGTCGCGTGATCGAAGCGGAAAGCCTGGATCTGCGTTACTACTCCGTCATCTATAACCTGATCGACGAAGTGAAAGCGGCGATGAGCGGTATGCTGTCTCCGGAACTGAAACAGCAGATCATCGGTCTGGCTGAAGTGCGTGACGTGTTCAAATCACCTAAATTCGGTGCGATCGCGGGCTGTATGGTTACCGAGGGTAACATCAAACGTCACAACCCAATCCGCGTACTGCGTGACAACGTGGTTATCTACGAAGGCGAGCTGGAATCCCTGCGCCGCTTCAAAGATGACGTTAACGAAGTCCGTAACGGCATGGAATGTGGTATCGGCGTTAAGAACTACAACGACGTTCGCGTTGGCGATATGATCGAAGTGTTCGAGATCATCGAGATCCAACGCACTATCGCGTAATCTTCGCTAAGATTGCCGATTGTAGGCCGGGATCGCCTCGCGCCACCCGGCATTAAATTTCAAAAGGGGCTTTGGCCCCTTTTTTGTCTGGAGAATTTATTATGGCGAAAGAATTTGGTCGCCCGCAGCGCGTGGCTCAGGAGATGCAAAAAGAGATCGCAATCATCCTTCAGCGCGAAATCAAAGACCCGCGCCTGGGGATGATGACCACCGTGTCTGGCGTGGAGATGTCCCGCGACCTGGCGTATGGCAAAGTGTTCGTAACCTTCCTGAATGACCAGGATGAAGACGCGGTTAAGAACGGTATTAAAGCGCTGCAGGAAGCCTCTGGTTTCATCCGCTCTCTGCTTGGCAAAGCGATGCGCCTGCGTATCGTGCCAGAGCTGACCTTCTTCTACGACAACTCGCTGGTCGAAGGGATGCGCATGTCCAACCTGGTCACTAGCGTGGTGAAGCAGGATGATGAGCGTCGTGTGAACCCGGACGATAAAAAGGAGGACTGATGAGTCGTCCTCGTCGTCGCGGTCGCGACGTGCACGGCGTGCTGCTGCTGGATAAACCGCAGGGTGCATCCAGCAACGACGTGCTGCAAAAAGTTAAGCGTATATATAACGCCAACCGCGCGGGGCACACCGGGGCGCTGGATCCGCTGGCGACCGGTATGCTGCCGATTTGTCTGGGTGAAGCGACCAAGTTTTCCCAGTATCTGCTGGATTCAGACAAACGCTACCGCGTGATTGCAAAGCTTGGCCAGCGCACGGACACCTCCGATGCCGATGGTCAGGTCGTCGAAGAGCGTCCGGTGACGTTCAGCAGCGAACAGCTTGATGCCGCGCTCGAGAGCTTCCGTGGCGACACCCAACAGGTGCCGTCCATGTACTCGGCGCTGAAGTATCAGGGCAAAAAGCTCTATGAGTATGCGCGTCAGGGGATTGAGGTGCCACGTGAGGCCCGTCCGATTACGGTCTATGAGCTGCTGTTCATTCGTCACGAAGGCGATGAGCTGGAGCTGGAAGTGCATTGCTCAAAAGGCACCTATATCCGCACCATCATCGACGATCTGGGTGAGAAGCTGGGCTGTGGCGCGCACGTTATTTATCTGCGTCGTCTGGCAGTCAGCAAGTACCCGGCTGAACGTATGGTGACGCTGGAGCAGCTGCAGGCGCTGGTGGACCAGGCGCAGGAGCAGGGCACAGAGGCTGCGGACCTGCTTGACCCATTACTGATGCCAATGGACAGTCCTGCTTCGGACTATCCGGTTGTCAATCTGCCGCTGACCTCCTCCGTTTACTTTAAAAACGGCAACCCGGTGCGCACGACGAATGTCCCGGCGCAAGGGCTGGTGCGCGTTACGGAAGGGGATGACAACACCTTTATCGGGATGGGTGAAATCGACGACGAAGGTCGTGTTGCCCCACGCCGTCTGGTGGTTGAATATCCGGCATAAGCTGACGCCTTGCCTTGCGATAAGCAGGGGAGGCGGGTAGAATATTGCGGCTTAACGTCTGGTAAATTGTTTAACAATTGGCAAACGTTATACATGGGAAAGCTGAATTAGAGATCGGCTTCCTTTCATTCTTTAAATTTTGGAGTTTTAAAATGTCTCTAAGCGTTGAAGCTAAAGCTAAAATCGTTTCTGAGTTTGGTCGTGATGCTAACGACAGCGGTTCTACCGAAGTTCAGGTTGCACTGCTGACTGCACAGATTAACCACCTGCAGGGTCACTTTGCAGAGCACAAAAAAGATCACCACAGCCGTCGTGGTCTGCTGCGCATGGTTTCTCAGCGTCGTAAACTGCTCGACTACCTGAAACGTAAAGATGTTGCACGCTACACCGCGCTGATCGAGCGTCTGGGCCTGCGTCGCTAAGTCTTGCGAGTTTCAGAAAAGGGGGCCTTATGGCCCCTTTTTTCAACCAGACCGCAGCAATTCACTGGAAACTAATGTATTGTTGCTATAAATGATCTTCATTGCAGAGGTTCGCGCGGCTAATGAGAGGCTTCACCCATGGGGGTGTCGGTTGTCATTAGTCGCGAGGATGCGAAGAAGGTCCGGTAAAAGTCAGCACGCCTTTGGTGTGCTGTCATTCATTTAAGAAAGGACAGAATCTTGCTGAATCCGATCGTTCGTAAATTCCAGTACGGTCAACATACCGTTACGCTGGAAACCGGCATGATGGCACGTCAGGCTACTGCTGCTGTTATGGTAAGCATGGATGACACCGCGGTATTCGTGACCGTGGTTGGCCAGAAAAAAGCTAAACCAGGTCAGGACTTCTTCCCACTGACCGTAAACTACCAGGAGCGTACTTACGCTGCCGGTAAAATCCCGGGTGGTTTCTTCCGTCGTGAAGGCCGTCCAAGCGAAGGCGAAACCCTGATCGCGCGTCTGATTGACCGCCCGGTTCGTCCGCTCTTCCCGGAAGGCTTCGTTAACGAAGTTCAGGTTATCGCAACCGTTGTTTCCGTTAACCCACAGGTTAACCCGGACATCGTTGCGATGATCGGCGCATCCGCAGCCCTCTCCCTGTCTGGTATTCCATTCAACGGTCCTATCGGTGCTGCGCGCGTGGGTTACATCAATGACCAGTACGTTCTGAACCCAACTCAGGACGAGCTGAAGTCAAGCAAGCTGGACCTGGTTGTTGCCGGTACAGAAGCGGCGGTACTGATGGTTGAATCCGAAGCAGAACTGCTGAGCGAAGACCAGATGCTGGGCGCGGTGGTCTTTGGCCACGACCAACAGCAGATCGTTATCCAGAACATTAACGACCTGGTGAAAGAAGCCGGTAAACCACGTTGGGACTGGCAGCCAGAAGCGGCAAACGACGCGCTGAATGCACGCGTTGCAGCCCTGGCCGAAGCGCGTCTGAGCGATGCTTACCGCATCACCGACAAGCAAGAGCGTTATACCCAGGTTGACGCGATCAAATCTGAAACCATCGCTACGCTGGTGGCAGAAGATGAGTCCCTGGACGCTAACGAGCTGGGCGAAATCCTGCACGCTATCGAGAAAAACGTTGTTCGTAGCCGCGTTCTGGCAGGCGAGCCGCGTATCGATGGCCGTGAAAAAGATATGATCCGTGGTCTGGATGTGCGTACTGGCGTGCTGCCACGTACTCACGGTTCCGCGCTGTTCACCCGTGGTGAAACGCAGGCGCTGGTTACCGCGACCCTGGGTACTGCCCGTGACGCACAGAACATCGACGAACTGATGGGCGAGCGCACTGACAGCTTCCTGTTCCACTACAACTTCCCTCCGTACTCCGTAGGTGAAACCGGTATGGTTGGCTCGCCGAAGCGTCGTGAAATTGGTCACGGTCG